>NZ_JMKZ01000002.1 GCF_000685905.1 Mycoplasmoides pirum ATCC 25960
ATTTTGAATTTCAATAAATTTTGCTGATATTTGATTTAAAATATCATTTTGTGTGCTTTTTATTTTGAAACCTGTAAAAGTTCTAGTACCCCAATAAGTTAAATCATCATTGTTAGCACCTTTTTTAAAAATAGCAAAATCAAATGTTATTTTTCCCTTACTATCATCAATAGTTATGGGAAGATTTTGAAGTACTCAATTATTATTTTGATTATTAATGAAATCTCTTATAAATAGTTCTAATGGTTCTTTTGCATCAGATGCATAAACAGAATTACCATTCAATGAAATTTGTTCTTGTATTTCATTTAATTTTTTATCCAATTTTTCGCCAATCTGTTTGTAAGTTTCACGAATACAGAAATTATAAAAATTATATTCTTCTGAAAGAGTAAAATTTTGTTTAGAAACAGAATAAGCTAATGAAAGAGTTCCACTATAATCATCAACATAAGACCTTAATTTATTAACTGTAAATTCATTTTTTATAAAAAAATCATTTAAATATGAATTAATGGGTTCTACGGCATGTCTAGCATATGTTTTGCGATTATTCAAATCTATTTGTTTTTGAATTTCTTCAAATTTAGCATGCACAAAATTTCTAATATCGTCTTCTGTTGAAAATAAATTTATTGAATTATCAATATTATTATTTGTTGCTAATTGATTTTGATTTTTTAAAATAGAATTATTTTTGTTTAAAAATGTTGTTGAAATCACACTTGTAATTATTAAACCTAAACCCAAACCAAATAACAAATAGTTTCTCTTTCATATTTTTTTCTTTTTCATTTTATATTCTCTACTATTTTTAAAATACTCAAAAACATTGATTACAATAAAGCATATATTTAGCAAATTTACATATTTATTTACTAAATACAAATAATAAATACAACTAATAAATAATTTAATAATTATTTATATTTTGAGTCATTATATGAAAAAAAATAAAAAAAGCAAGCGCCTTTTTTATTTTTGTAACATTCTTTTTATTTAATTTAATTAATAACAAATTAAATACTTTATTAAGTTGAATTATATATAATTTAAATTTTTATTTTCATTATTTTTGATAATCTTAATTTTATTATCATAATTTATTATTTTAATCAATAAATTAATATTCTATATATTTTTGTATGGTAGAAGTTTTTTAATTTTCAAATTTGATTTTGAATTTTTATTATATTAATAAAGGGATGCAAAAATATTTTTGATTCTTGCGACATGAAAAAAATTATATTTACTAATTAAATATATTTAAATAAATAATTTAAAAAATTATTTATATTCTTGACATCAAGAAAAAAGATATTTACTTTTTTATTTTTTAAAACTATTTTTTATATAGATTATTTCAACTTCAAAACAAATTAATTTAAAAAATCTTTAGGCTATTTTAAAACCTTTAAGCTGTCTAGCGTTATTTTCACTTCGATTAACTTTTATGTCTTGTTTTGTAACATTATAGAAAATTTCTATATATCCGCTACTATCAATTGATTTAACTACCAATGATTTAATATTGAATTGATTATTATTTAAAAATTCTTTCAATTTTTTTCAATTTCTGCTGTTTTTAATGAAGGGAGATAAGATGATTTGTTTTCTGTTGATTCATCTATTCGACTAATTCCGTCATCTATTTCTTTATCAAATTGGTTTTTTTGAATTTGTTGATGTAAGTAAACCGCTTATTATTTTTGGATTATTTGTATTGTTTAAAATAATATTATCTTTTGCAACAACATATTCAATTGTTATTGTCCCTGCGTCATTATCGGAATTAATTATCAAATCATAAATGTAAAAATTTTCAGTTTCAAAAAAATTACTTATTTTTCCAATAATATTTTGAATTTCTGTTGATGGTAAAGTAGATGCCTTATTAATGCTATTTTCTATTTCTTCTATTTTATTATCAATCTTAGTTTGAAAATCATTTTTTACACTTTCATTCGTCTTGAATCCAGATATTATTTTAGGATCATTTTCATTGCTGATAGTGACTCCTTCTTTTGAAGCAATATAAATGATGATTAATTCACCATTTCCATCGTTTGGCACAACTAACAAATCATCATCTGTTACATTGAATTGTTCTGTGCTAAAAAAATTATTTATTTTCTGTTTGACATTATCAAGTTCGGATGATGCCAATATTGTGGATTTATTAGAAATATTATTGCTTATTTCTTGGATTTTTCGATCTATCTCAATTTTAAATTGATTTGTCAATTCATTGATTGTTTTAAATTTAGGAATTACTCTTGAAAGATTAGATATTTCAAAATTATTTTTTGAAACACTATATGTAATTGTAATTTCCCCTTCATTATCATTAGAAACAATTTTAAAATTTTTTACAATGAAATTTTGCTCTTCAAGAAGTTTAATTATTTGTGTTTTAACTTCGTTTTCTAATAAACTTGGTAATTTGTTTTTGCTAAAGGAATTATCAAAATTTTGAAATATGGTATTAATTTCTTTTATTAATTCTTCTTTTAAAATTGAATTTGTTTTAAGACCATCAAGTGTTTCTTCACCTTCAATATTTTTCAAGTTATCTTTTGAAATATTATATGAAATTCTTATAGTTCCTTTATCATCATTTGGAATTAATGTCAAAGAATTATCATCTAAAGTAAAATTTTTAGATTTTAATAAATTTGTTGCTTTAGTTTTAAGCGTAGATTGATATTCTGTTGGTAATTTTGAAAAATTTAATTTATTAATTTCGGTTTGCAATTCATTAAATATTGATTTAATATCTGTTTTTTTAATTTCTTCAATCATTTCATTTACTGATACTGAATTATCAGAACAACTAGCTAGAATAGTTGTTGTTAATGCAGCAGTTGAAATTACACCTAATGTTAGTAATAATTTTTTTATTAAATTTAATCTTTTTTTCATTTTTTTCTCGACATTTTTTACATGGTAACTACATTATAGTTAAAACATGCGAAGTATAAAAAATTTAAAATATTCTAAAAAAAAAAAAAAAAACGACAATTTTTTTAATAACAAAAATACATAATTTAATAAACATCATGTATTTTTTTATTATGTGTTCACTAACAACTAAATAAACAAAATTTTATTTTGCCATAAAAATATAGTGATTAATTAAATAGCATTAGGAATTGGACTTGAACCAATACAAATAAAATACAAACATCAAGTTTGTGTGTCTACCATTCCACCATCCTAATATTTGGCAGGGGTGAAAGGAATCGAACCCTCATTAGTAGTTTTGGAGACTATTGTTCTACCATTGAACTACACCCCTAATGGCTTCCCTTATAGGATTCGAACCTATATTAATTGTTTAGGAAACAATTGTGTTATCCATTACACTAAAGGGAATAATGTATATTTAATATACAAAATTATTAGTTAAATTAAACAAATATATATTTATAAAATTGAATATTTTAAATCAGAAATAAAAGTAGATAAATTCAAATGAATTGAATTTACAAATTTATTATTTGTTTTGTCAAATATAGGATAAGGAAAAATTATTATTTTTTGAATAGCTCTTAGCTCAAACAAAAAATTTATTTTAAATGGAATAGGTATTTTTTTAATTAATGGATTTCCAACATAAACATTTTCAAAAATTTTTAAATTAAAAGATGATTGTCTAATTCCAAAAAGTGAAATTGTATTTACAATATATTTCAGTTGTTTTTCATAAAATACATCATTAAGATTAATTAAATGGTTAATAAAATTTATTGAATCATTATCTATAGATGGATATTGATTATTTCAATTTCAACTTTTGTTAAAAATTTTTAATTTTGTTTGAGAAATTTGATTTTCATCAAGTAAATCACTATATTTAAAATCATAATTATTTAGATACAAATAAGGATCAATTACTTCTTTTTCATTATTTAAATTTAACATAAATTTATTTTTATTTTCAATTGGTTCTAAATAAATATTTGATAAAAGATTGTAATTTCTATTAACCATATCATTTATAAAATTTTTACTAAAATTTATAAACGAATTATGGAGTTGATTACTTAATTGATATGTTGGTATTACATGATTAATATTTAATTTATTTGATTGATCATTTATCTGAATTTGATTAGCTAAATTTTTAGAATCAATTGTTAATGTTGCACCTATAATTTGATAATTCATTTTTAAATTTTTAAAAAAATCATAATTGTATGTTGGTAAAACATATAAATTATTTCCAGAATATTTAATTTTCAATATACCATTTATATTTATTCAAGGTTTAGTTGAATCAAATTCAAATGAACCAAATAAAATTTCTTGAAATAATGTTTTTAATGATGCTTTTGGATTTAAATTGTTTTTTATATTAGATAACATTTGATCTACAATACCATTTTTACCATTTTCACCATAAGCAATATTTTGTGACAATTTATTTAAATCAATTAGTCATGAAGGAACTCAAGAAAATTTTTTTGTAATATATTCTTTAATTTGATCATAACTTTTATTTCTAATAAAATCCAATGTCTTATCATCTAAAAATTTATCTAAAGTTTCTTTCAAAGAATTAGAAGGTAAAAAATTTAAAAAAGCATTAATTAATGAAACGGGTATTTCAAAATTATTAATTTTTAAATCAAAAGATTCATTTAAATTTTTAACTAATAAATCATTTCCATTTTCTGAATATTCAATATTAAAATTATTTTCTTCTTCTTTATTTATTATTTTTATTTTATTTAAATTTATATTTTGCAAAAAAAATGAAATTTGATTTAATAAATTCAAAACATTTTCAAAGGTTTTTTCGTTAGGTTCTATAGAATTATTATTTAATATTAAAATTTCAAATATTTTTTCAAAATTATTAGAATTTAACAATAAATTAAAATTAAATCCTACCATTTTAAGAATATTCATTAACATAGCTTTTTTTAAAACTTTTCCATCAGAATCTATTCCATCTTCAAGCAAATTATATGTTATCTCTGAAATTCAATTTTTTGATGATGAAATTAATTTAATAAGAAAAACGCGATATTCTTTTATAAATTCAATGCTTTTATTATTTTTTAAATCTAATTCCATATTTTCTATATTTATTAAGGTATCTATTAAATTTGTTGCATTTTCTTTTTTGCTTAAAAAATCAAACAAATATACATCTTTAGATTCAGTTAAAGAATTTAATAGATTTAACAAAGGTTTATAATTTTTTCCTGTTAATACCAAATTAGCTTGTTTTACTAGATTTGAAAGCAAATCAAAGAATTGTTTTCCTGAATTAATTTCATTAAATATTTCACTTATATCTAATTCTTTTTCATTTAATTCTGAAAATAATTTATTAAAAAAATTAAATAAAATATATCTATGTTTATATAACAAATCATAAAAATCATTTGAATTAATTTTCGTTTGCGAATAATTAGTTAATAAATCATAAATAAATTCTTTTATTGAAGTTTTATTACTTATTAAATTGTTAAATTCGGGATAAATTAAACTTAAATTTTCTGAAATATTTTTAGCATTTTTTGTAATAACATCAGCTATCAAATAATTTTTAGATGAATTTTGTAAATCAATAATTGTCCTTAATAGTTTAGACATTGATTGAGAAATAGATACATAAAAATTTAATTTACCTTTTACATGTAAATTTAAATCATTTTTAACTTGATTTTTATTTATTAAATCAATATTAAATTTTTTATTTTTTCCTACAATATTATTTTTAGAAGTATATGGGTCATATGCTAATTTAGTTTTTACAAAATTAATATTTGTATAGGAAATATTTTTATTAAAAACAAATTGTTTAAATGATGTTTCAAATTTTTCATTTTCAAATTCAAAATTCATTTGAAAATTAGGCACAAACCAATTTAAATAAATTTTATTATGCAGATTATTTAAAATAGGAATGATTGCATTTTGTTTATCTTTATCATTATCAAAATTTAAATAATTAGAAAAATTTATTGTTACTTTTTCATTAGGATTTATCGATCTCAAATTAAATAAAAATTTATTTTCATTATCTACTAATTTTTGTTTTTCTTTAGTTTTATTTTTTAAAACAAAACTTCCAAAAATATTTACATCCATTTTGTTTTTAGAAATATTTTTAATTGTTGGTATTTTTGCATCAACAAAAGAAAAATAATTCTTATTGTTTTCTCAAATATCATAAATATATTGTTTTATGTCATTTAATAAATACATATATCCATATTGACTAATATGTTCATTCAAAATTAAATTTAACTTAGTTCTAATTGAATTAAAACCTATAGATAAATCATTATTTTTTATATTTTTATCCAAATCGTGAATCAATGATTTACCATTAATTACTTTTAATTTTGCAAAAGTAATATTTTTTAAAAAATCAGGGTAAAAATTATTTATTTTTTTTGGTTTTTCATTTTTATTGTTGTTGTTTTCTTCAGTGATGTTTAGTTTAGCACTATTGCTAGTTAAAGTTTTAATAATTGTTATTGGCAAAACTGTCGTCAAACCAATAAGTGACAAAATTCCTATTGATCAATTTATAATTTTTTTCATATTTGACTCCATTTTTTTAAAATTAAAAAATGGAAAATTTTATCAAAAATTAAAATAAATTATTTTTATAAAAAACAAAAGAATTTGGGAAATTATGTAAATTATGAATAAATCTAATCAAAAATTAAACAATGGTTTATTAAATAATTTAAATAAATTATTTTTATAAAAAATTTTTGGTAATTTAAATTGAAATATTAATCATTCAAAAAATGTTAATATTCTAAAAATAAAACTTAATCAGTAAATACAAAAATATAAACTTGAAAATATTAAATATTTATAAATTTTAATTAAACGATAAAAATGTTTATTTTTAGTTGTTAACAATTTTAAATTTATATTAAATATTGTATCTTGAAATGCTTTTTTAATATAAATTAAAAAAGCAAATAAAATATTTAATGGATTTAAAGTTAAATTAATATTTTTCATTATTATTTAAAAACATTATATTTAAATAATCTTATTATAACCTAAGTTAACCACCAAAAGAAACTAAAATAAAACAAACAATTATTCCAATTATCATTCAAGTAATTGTTAAATATCATTTTTTTTGTGTCTTAGCTTCTTGAATAACTTCAGGAAAAAACTCAACTAATGCAGTAAAAACAAATAAAACACCTACAATAACATGAATAATTCCATTTAATCATCATAAATCAGAAACAAATGTTCCTATATTGGCCCCCAAGAATATGAAAGGAACTAAAATTAAAATCATTAATATTGAATTCAAAATTGATTTACTTCGTTTTATTCCCATTTCTCTTTGTCTGTAATAAATAATTGCTTCTTCGGGAATCAAATGTAAGAAAAAACCAATAAAGAATGCTAAATTAATTCCACCTTCATTAGAAACTGCGCCATGCTTTAAATTCAAATTGTAACTATTATTTATGATTGTTTCTACAATTGAATTTTGAGTAGTTGTGTAATTATTAGAAACAATTTGATTAATTATATAACCCAAAAACAATCCAGCAGCAAATCTGTGCGATAAAACCAAATATAATGCAGTCGTTTTTGATTTAGTATCATTTTTGTTTCTGTTAATTAATAAATCGTGAGCATGTGGATGATTATGAAATGCAGGATGTTCTGAATGTTTTTCAATTGGAAAATTAGAATTGTATTTTCCTAATTTTTTATTAACCAAATACTTAAATCCTAATGCACCAAATAATCCAATTATTCCACCAATAACTAAAACTAAAATTTGATAACCAAAAGATAACCAAAAATTATTTTGATCAATATGATTAGCAGCATCAACTGCAAGTTCTTTTCCTTCACTAATTTCTCCAAATAAACCTAAAACAACAAAAAAACCAATAGTAAAAGCATATAAATATAAAGTAGATCTAATTTTTTGTTTTTTTCGTTCGAATAACGGAATAATGAAAGCAATAATAATTGGAATTAAAATAATTATTAATGACAATATTAAGGAATTAATATTGAAATCAGCTCATTGATTTCCGGTTTTAATTGTTAAGGGCGATAATAAATTATGCATTTTGTTATCCTTAAGTTTTTATAAATAATTTTTAATGTTGTTAATTGATAAAACAAGTATAACATAAAATATCTTATTTATAATTTTTATAAATAACAAAAAAACAAAAAAACATTTAAATTAGCTTTAAACCTGCTGCTATACAAATTCCAATAACTATTATCAATAAAGATCAAATTAAAATATTTATATACAAAAAATTAAATTTTTTTAAATGTTTAAAAAACTTATTATTGTATTTTGAAACAACTTGTTTTTCTGCTAAATCAACTATTGATTTTTCTACATCAGACATCTTAGATTCATTTTCATTTTGATTAAGCAATTCATCATTATTTATTTTTTCATTATTCATAATTAATTTACCTGAAATGGTTTTAAAACAACATTGTCATTATAATAATATTGATCTCAAAAATTTCTTGTATAAGAATATCTTCTTTTTTTATCAAAAAAATCAAAGTAATCTTTATATTTCAATTTATTTATTATTTTTTTATTAAAAGTTTTTTTGAAAAAATTAATTAAATAAACAAATGAAGTTGCTAAATGAATTCATACTTTTGTTACCAAAAAATAAATACAACGATATTTACGTAATTTAACAAAAACTAAATAAGAACAAATAATTCCTATAAATCCAAAAGAAATAAAAACTGATGATGTAATAATTGATGTTTCAAACTTAAATGTTGAATCTCTAAAAATTTCAATGATTAATCGAATAATTCCAGTTGATAAAAAATAAGAAAAAGCTAACGTGCCAGCTCGATAACCTTTTATATTTTCTATACCAAAAAATAAAATAATGAAAACTATGGTATTCATAAAAGATTCAATTAAAAAAATTGGTGCCCTAAATGCGACAATATTTCCTGTTTGAATTCACATATTTTTTCAAACATCTGGCATAAAAGATTTTAAAAAACCTCATTGAGTAAATGCCGGACCTGTTGTAATAGCTTGATAAACACCTCCATTACTTGTAGCTTCTTGAACAATGCCGCCATAAACTTCATGGTTAAAAAAATTACCTCAACGACCTATTGCTTGACCAATCAAAATAGCTGGGAGAATTGTGTCAGCAATAACTCACATACTAATTTTACGTGGAATTATTTCTTTAATTATATTTCCATTCTTAATAATTGTATTGTTTGTATTAATAAAATATTTAGGACTTCTTAAGATACATCCAAATCAAATTAAGCCTATTATAGAAGTTAAAATTACAGCACCTTGAATTGCGAGTCCTGCAAATCCATTTGCAAAATCAAAAAATGGAGTTTGCCCAATTTTAGAATCCCCAATAATGAATGATCAAGATCTAGCACCTAAAATCATAGTTGGAATTGATATAAAAATAAAAATATAAAAGGGCGTGTCTTCAACTTTATAATAAAATCTTAACTTAGCTATAATAAAAAAAATTGCAAAAAGAATACCTAATGCAAAAAATATTCCATATCATTGAACTTGAAAATCACCAATCATAAATGCTGGTGCATTTGGTTTTTGACTTTGAAATGGAACAATATTAAGCATTTATTTACTACCTTTTTTTATTTGTTTAACTTTAGTGTTAGATTGCGAAAGAGTTCGATGCTGTTTTAAAAAATCTTTTGTTGAGTCATAACCTTCACGTTTTAATTTTAAATCAATAACAACACTTTCAATTAAATCACTTACTTTTCTTCCTGGAGAAATTGGTAAAACATATTTAGGAATTTTTATACCGCATATTATTTCTGTTAAATTATCTTCATTTAATCTTTTAAATTCAAAATTTTTAGTGTTTATTGGAATTAATTCAATTACCACTGATACAGATGTTGATAATTTTATTTTTTCAATACCAAACATTTTAGATATATTTAAAATTCCTAAACCTCTTATTTCAATAAAATTTTTTGCTATTTTATTAGATTTTCCTAAAACTACTCCGCCTATTCTAGTTAAATCTACTGCATCGTCAGCAATAAATAAATGATTTTTTTTAATCATTTCCATTGCTATTTCAGATTTACCTATTCCTGATTCGCCAATTAATAAAACACCTTCACCATAAACTTCTAATAAAACACCATGAGTTGTTTCGTAAGTAGCAAGATTTTCTGAAATAAATGATCCAACAGATGATGAAATATCATTAGAAAACATATCACTCTTAATAATGGGTATTTGATATGTTTTGTTATTTTGAATTAGAAAATCAGTTTCTTTAAATGATTTAGTTAAAAGAATCATAGGAGGAGCTAATTTAAAAATTTCTTTTAATCTATAATTTCTTTCTTTAACGCTAAGACTATTTAAATAAAGATATTCACGATTGCCGAACACAACAATATTTTTAATTTTTTGATCTAAAAAAATTCCTGATAATTCAAATCCCAAACGATTTAATCCGGGTTTCAAAATTAAATTAGTTGTATTTTTAAAACCATCAATTAATTTTAAATTTATTTCAAAATATTTAATTACATCTAAAACTGAAATCACGTGATAATATTTACCAAAACTATATTAAAAAAATTACCTATGAATGATTATATATAAATTACTTAATAAAATATAATTAAGAAAATTATTAAGTAATTAATCAAATATTCTAAATTTGTTGTTTTCAATATAAATAGTTCTATTCACCCCAAAATATTTTTTAATATTTTCAGAAGTTATAACTTCTTTCGGCGTTCCATATAAAGGTATAGAACCTTGAAAAAAACAAGCAATATAATCTGAAATATTTGCAGCAATTTCAAAGTTGTGTAAAACAACAATAATAGTTTTAAATAACTTGTTTTTTAATTCTAATATCAATTTAATAATTTCATCTTGAGCTTCAACATCAAGATGATTTAATGGTTCATCAAGAATGATAATTGGCGTTTCTTGAACTAATGCATTTGCAATGATAACTTTTTGTTTTTGCCCACCTGACAAACTACCAATTTTTCTATCCTTTAAATCTAAAATATTTAATGTTTCTAAAATTTCATTAATAATTTTTTTATCTTCTTTTTTTAAAAAACCTAAAAAATTTGTATATGGTAATCTACCAATACAAACAAAATCTCATACTGATAATTCTGGATATATTGAATTTATTTGTGGAACATATGAAATAAATTTTGATAGATTTTTATAAGAAAATTTGTTTATATCTAAATCATCTATAAAAATCATATTATTTTCACATTTGTAATTTTTTATTAAAAGATTAATTAATGTTGTTTTTCCTGAACCATTATTTCCGATTCAAGAACAAATTGAATTTTTTTTAATTTCTAAATTAATATTTTTTAATTCAAAAAATGAATACATTTTTAAATAAGAAATATTTATTTTTATATTCTTCATAATTACTTTTTCCAAAACAAAAAAACAATAAAAATTAGACAACCAACAAAACCGGCAATTGTTGTTAAAGATATTGAGGATGCAAAATGTGAAATACTAATTTGAATATATTGAGACAACAGCAACAAAATAATTGCAATCAACATAGAACCAATAATATTGTATTTAAAGTAAGAGAACATTTTATTTGCAACAAATGAAACACTAGCGCCTATAAAACCAATTATTCCAATTAAGCTAAAAACAACCGAAGCCAATATACTAACTAACAAAATAAGAAAAAAACTTAATTTTTTATTATTAAATCCCAATGTAGTAGTTTTAGACAATAATGAACATTGAGCTAATATTTTAAGACGCAAATAAAATGAAAATATGAGACAAATACTAAAAATAATAATTGAAACATAAATATTGCTTAGATCATTTGATAATTTGATTCCTCCAAAAACTTTAGTTTGATAATAATTAAATCTAATTTTAATAATATCTTGATTAATTGCATTTGATGTTAGAAGAAAATAGGAAATTGCTGTAACTATTACATTTAAAAAAATTCCATAAATCAAAATAGATTTTGAAGTTAAATTAGTTTTTAAGGAAACAAAATAAAAAATGATACTTGAAAAAATAGCAATTCCTGTGTAAATAAAACTAAATATATAAGATTGTTCATAATTTAAAAAAAAATTTGTAGCAAATAAAATAAACAATGAAATAGCTAATTGTTGAAATGTATTTATTCCAATTATAGAAACATCAGAAAATTGATTTTTTGTAAATAATTGAATTAAATAATTACCAAGTCCAATTGCAGATGCGCTAATAATAATTTTAAAAACTATTTGAGATCTAATTAATCAAATTTTATTTGCATTCAAACCAGAAGGTATGTTCAAAGCAAAACTTGAAGAATCAAAAAAAAATAAAAATAAAACAAGAATTAGTGAAATGACACTAAAAATAAAAATAAATGTAGACTGTTTATTTAATATTTTTGATTTATTCATAATAATTTCTTTTGCTAATAAACATACAAATTACAAATGGAAGCATAATTATAATTGTTACAACATCAATATAAGTTTGCAAATAGCAATTAACAATAAATGCTAACAAAGTAACTATTAGACTAAGTAATGTACTAGGTAATAATGACCATCTAACATCATAATTGTTAATAATGTGTTTTTTTGTAATATAAGGTATTGCAAAACCTAATAATGTGAATGGAGCATAAGCAATAAATCCTCCTATACACATAAGACTAATTGCTAATAATGAAATCATATTTAATAATGCGAAATTTATATTTAAAGTTGATGCTTTGAAATATGCATGTTCTATAATATGTATTTTTTTAATATTCAATAAGAATATTATTGCGCCAATTACAAAAAATAATGAACCATAAATGAATTTAGATTCACTAAACGTAATTACCTCAATAATCATCCAACCCAAAACATTAAAACTTTGATCTTTTGAAAAAAAAGATAATAATGTTATTAAAGAACTTATTAAAATGGATAAAGATAATCCATATAAAATAACAATATTTTGATTATGTTTAAATTTACTAATTGATATATAAAAAGTAGGTAAAATATTAAATATAAACATAATACATAAAGATAATAATCCAATGGCTCAAATTGGAAAATTATTAGTCAAACTACTAATCAAATAGCTTAAAGTCATGATAGGTGTTAATCCCAAAGTAAATGGGGAAGCTAAAATATTTCTTGTTAGTGATTGTGAAGCTTCACCAGCAAAATTTAATGATATCGCAACTATGATACAACCAATTATTCCCAATCCGATACTGAGATAATCTATTCTATTTTCTGAATTAATAGAATTTAAAAAAATTAAAGAACCATTAGTTGTAATTGAAAAACCAATTAAAATTAAGCTAATAGCAATTAAGCAAAATAATAAACAAATTAAAAAATATTTAAGTTTGCTTTTTTTAAATGTTTCCATAACTAATTAAACAAAAAATTCTCTTTATTTAATGTTTTAATCAAAGATGAATCAAATATTATTTTTTCATTTATTTCATTCGCTTTTTCTTCACTTAAAATTTTTTTTGCAAGTAAATTAATAGAATATTCCATACCTAAAATATCATATGGGGCAATAGTAAATGAATCATCAACTACAATAATGTTTTTATCTGGAGAAATTTTAGACGATGTTTTAAGGATTGGTTGAAAATTATTTTTTATAGTTTGTAAAACATTTGAATCATTAATATCTATTGAAGATGATGAATTCACAACAACCACTACATAATCACTTGAATTCTTAAATCCTTCTTGAACAGCTTTTGCACTATATTCACCTGTAGATAATCATCATCCAACAGTGTTAAATCCTCCATATTGAAATATTCTTAATTTAAAATTTTCATTATTGTTTGAATTATCAGATTGATTTTTTTGTGGAATAGCAACATCAAAACCTAATGAATTATTTGTATCAAACAACCATGAAGGAAAATTGATGTTTGGTCCATATTCTTCATATTTTGATAAATCAGAAACAAAATTAGGTCCAAAATTAGAACCCCAAAAACTAATAGTTGGTTTTGAATTAGAAAAATTATTTTGAGTCATTACAGCTTCTTTAAAAATTTTAATTTTTTCATTAAATTTATTTAATAAATTTGAAATATAGCTGTTAACATCATTAAATAAAGAACTACCATCTAAATTTTTAATTTTTGAATTTAATTCATTAGCTAAAAATTTTAATTTTTCATTTCAATTTCATGTTTTATCTTTATTTTGTTGAGTAGCAGTTTGATCAACTCGATCTTTTAACGATTCAATTTGATTAGTATTATAAAAATCTTGATCTGATAAATAATTTTTTATTCCATAAAGTTCTAAATTACTTGGTTTTGAATATGCATATCCATACATAATTTCGGGTGATTGATTTAACCAAAATTCAGCATTACTTGCAGTAGGTTGATTACCATATTCTGTAGGAATATTTAATTGTTGAATGTAAGGAGGAATTTTAGTTTGATTATTGTATAAATTTTGACTCATTGGTTTAAAACCTATTGCAGCCATATTTCCTGATAAACTTGAATCCAAAGAAACCACATTATATTTTTGACTGTGTGCTACAGCACAACTATATGCAACTATAGACGTAGTTGTTAAGATTAAAAAACTAATTGAAGAAAGTGTAAATTTTAACTTACTCTTCATATTTTATTACCTCATAAAAATTAAAAATAATCAATTAAGGGTATAAAAAAACCTTGAATTAATTTAATAATTCAAGGTCAACATATAAATAATAAAAATTTAGTGTTTAACTAAAAATAAACTTTAGATGTGACCCAGCATCATAATAGGTATTCGGACTCATTGTTATCATTAAACAATACACCGTAGCTGGCACTGTCCCGGATTCGCACCGGAGTTCCCCTAAATTGATTGAATAAATTTTAACATATTAATTTGCAATATTAGAAACAATTCATTGAATATCATCATCATTATCACATGAATCAACAAATCGATTAAATCGTTCTTTTTCTTCATCGTTTAATTCAATTTCTGAAAGTGGTTCTAGTTTTAAATGACTATAACTAATATTGAATCCTGCTTCAGTTAATTTATTTTTAACTACATAATAAGAATTTGGTGAAACTATTATTTCAAAACCTTCTTCATCACTTTGCAAATCAATAACATTATCATCAAATAGTAATTCAAATAATTGTTCTTCAGAATAATCATTTTTATTTATCAAAATAATTCCGCGTTGTTCAAAATTAATCTTTACACTATTAGGCTTAGCTAAATTACCTTTTAATTTACTTATATATCCATTTAAATTGCTAATTATTCTATTAGTGTTATCAGTTAAAGCATGAACAATAATACCTAAACCATTTGGTCCATATATTTCATATTCAACTTCAATTAAATTAACATTATCTTTATTTGCGCCATTAATATTTTTATTAATTGAATCACGAGATAAATTTGCTTGTAAAGCTCGATCGATTGCTGCTTTTAATCTAGGATTCGCTTCAGGATTTGTTCCTCCAACTTTAGCTGCAGCTTTTATTTCTTTTGCTAATTTTTGTCATAGTCTTGCATTATCTTGTTGTTTTTTGTTAGTTTGACTTGCAATTAAATGTTTACGTGGCATGTTTAAATTCCTTGAAAAATAAATTTAAGATTTATTTAAAAAATTCATAAAAATTTTTTCTAATTTTTTTGGATCATGTCGTATATATTTTTTATCATGATTATCAACTAAATTAGTTAAAAATAATTTGTTTTTTAAATATGAATTATTTTCATCTATTAAAATTGGAAAACATTTCTGTTTTGAATAAGATTTTAAATTATTTTTATTAATTTTTCCTTTATGAGCAATTATTGTTTGAATAATATTTTTAGATAAATGTTTTTCAATAGCAATAACATGATCATACAAAGACATATCATGAGTTTCACCGTTTTGTGTCATGATATTCGCAACATATATTACTTTTGCTTTATTATTTTTAATAATTGCTTCTTTAATTCCTGGAGCAATTAAATTAGGAATAATAGAAGTATAAAGTGAACCTGTAGAAATTACAATATAATCAGCATTTGCAATTTTTTTAAAAACTTTTGGATTTGTTTTTATACTAGAACTATTTACATACTTAATAGAATCGATTCTTTTTTTGTAATTAGGAATTTTATGTTCTCCTATTTTTTTGTTCCATCTGTATATGTGGCTTGTAATTTAATATGAGGATAATCTGTTATTGGATAAATTGATCCTTTAACATTTAAAATTTCACTTAAGGATTCAATGCCTTTATAAAAATTTTTTTCAATTTGAATTAAAGCAGAAATAATAATATTTCCTAAGGATTGATTATTGAATATTGATTTTTTAACTTTATTGGATGTTAAAAAACGATATTGAATTAATTGTTTTAATAAATCTTCATTTGGTGATAATGAAGTTAATATTTGTCGAATATCTCCAATTGCTGGAATATTAAATTCTTTACGCATAAGAGCTGTTGAACCACCATCATCTGCAACTGTAACAATAGCTGAAATGTTAATGTCTGGAATGTTCTTAATTCCTTTAAGAATTGAACTCATTCCAGTTCCGCCACCAAAAACAACAAATTCTTTCATATTTGTTTCTCTTGTAATAAGTAATTAAGCAAATAGTTATATACAATTTTAAATTGTATTAAAATTAAAGTGAAAATAAAAAAATAAGAAGTACTTTATGAGAAAATACAATAAAATAGAAGTTTTAAAGTTAACTGTTTTTTGGATGTTAGCAATTGGAATTATCTGTTTCATTGTTACATCAATTTTGGCAGTTAGTTCTGTAACATATAATGCAATCTTAGGATTATTTATTGTTGGAACAATCTTAATTGTTCCATCTGGAATAATTTGAATAGCCTTGTGGTTTAGCAAAATTAATAAAAAAATTATTGGTGACAAAAAAGAAATTAAAAATTAATCTAATTCAAATTCACCACCAACTCCTTTTTTAAATTGTGAATTGTATAAATTAGCATAGAAACCATTAAGTTTCAATAATTCATCATGTGAACCTTGTTCTACAATTTCTCCACTATTTACAACTAAAATCTTGTTAGCATTTTTAATTGTTGATAATCTATGAGCAATGACGAAAGAAGTTTTTCCTTTCATTAAAGTATCTAATGCTTTTTGAATTTTTACTTCTGTTCTTGTATCTACAGAAGATGTCGCTTCATCCAATAATAATATAGGTGAATTTCTAACAATAGCTCTTGCAATTGCTAACAATTGTCTTTGGCCTTGAGAAAAATTACGACCATTAGATTCAACAATTGTGTCATAACCATCTTTTAATTGCATAATAAAATCATGAGCATTAGCAATTTTAGCAACTTCGATAATTTCTTCATCAGTTGCATTTAAATTACCATATCTAATGTTTTCTTTAATAGTACTTGTAAATAAGTAAGTATCTTGTAAAACAATAGAAATATTATCTCTTCAACTAGTTTCAATTACATTAGAAATTTCACTATCATCAATAGTAATTTTTCCATCATTATAGTTATAGAATTTAGTTAACAAATTAATAATTGTAGTTTTTCCTGCTCCTGTTGGGCCTACAATAGCAATCATTTCACCTGGTTTGGCTTCAATATTTGCATTCTTTAAATTTAAAGTATTTGGGCGATAACCAAAATTTACATGATCAAATTTTACATACCCTTTAACATCATTTAATGATTTTGCATTTGGTTTATCTTCTGGTGGAACTAAATCTAAAATTGTAAATGAACGTTGTGCACCAGCCAAACCTGCTTGAATTAAATTAATAATTGATAATGATTGATTAATAGGGTTAGTGAAAGAACGTAATAAATTAAAGTAAGATGCTAAAAAAGTAAATGACGTAACATCACTAACACCTCAACTATTGAAATCAGAACTTAAAAATCCAGACATTAAAGCAAAAGCTAAAAAAACTAAATTAGCAGCAAAACCAAACCAAGGAAAAATTAATACTGATAAAGTTTGAGCGGAAACAGCATTCGGAACAATTGCTTGATTGTATATTTGAAATTTTTCGTATACTTCATTTTGACGATTCAACAACATTACAATTTTATGGCCTGAAATCATTTCTTCCATATAACCATTTAAATCACCTATTCGATCTTGTTGTTTAATAAAATATGGTTGTGCTTTTTTAGTAAATCAAAAACCAATCGATAACATTAAAAACAAAATTGGAACAATAATTAATGTGATTGCAGAATTTAAAATCATCAAAATTATGAATACAAAAAATAATGTACTAACACCTTGAATCAATTGGGCGCCTGATTGTACTAATGCTTGACTAACATTATCAATATCATTAGATAAACGACTCATTAAATCACCACTTGAATGTGTATCAAAATAAGAAACTGGCATTTTTTGCAATTTACAATAAGCATCTCATCGTAATCTAGCACAAGCAGTTTGACTGATTTTTACCATAATTACATTTTGCACATATTGCATACCAGATGTAGAAACATACATAAGCAATAATGAACCAATTACCACAACAACTAAAACAACTGGATCTAAATTAGCTAAAGCTGTATTCAATCCGTCTGGATTAGTAACATTTGGAGTTATTAAAGCAGAAATCGCATACCCCAAAAAAAAGGAAGAAAAAGCTAAAATTGCTGATGATAATAGAGCAAAAGTTAAACTAATAAATCAAACCGATTTTTTAGCTTCCATTTCTTTTAATATACGTTTAATTAATTTAAAGGGTTGCAATTTAGAATCAGTACTTAAAACTTTTGCATTATGCATTTGCTAATTCCTCCTCACTCATTTGTGAAACTGCTATTTGTTTGTATACATCACAATTTTTAATTAATTCACTATGTGTTCCTTGTCCAACAATTTCTCCTTTATCAACAACTAAAATTTTATCTGAATCTTTTATTGATAAAATTTTCTGAGCAATTATTATAGTAGTCAAACCTTTAAGTTTTTCTTTAATATTTCTACGTAAATTTTGATCAGTGATTGCGTCTAATGCGCTAGTTGAATCATCTAAAACAAGAATTCTAGGTTTTCTCAATATTGTTCTTGCAATTGAAACACGTTGTTTTTGACCACCTGATAAATTTTTTCCTCGTTGTTCAACAATATGATTAATTCCATCAACAAAATTATTGATAAATGGTTTAGCACAAGCGATTTCTAACGCTTCATCGATTTCTTCATTTGTTGCTTTATCATTACCAAACAATAAATTTGATTTTATTGTTCCTGCAAATAAAATATTTTCTTGAAAAACATAACCAACAGAATTGTGTAAATTATATGTATCAATATCTTTTATATTTCTTTTACCAACAATAATATTACCTGTTGTAGGTTCATAAATCCTTGCCATTAAATTAATTATTGATGATTTTCCAGAACCTGTTGATCCAATAATCCCTATTGTTTCACCTGAATTAATTGAAAAATTAATATTATTTAAAATGTTTTCAGAAGAATTAGGATTATATTTAAAATTAACATTTTCAAAAACAATTGAACCATCAACAAGATCTAAACCACTAGAGTTTACTTTTATATTTGGAATGTCATTTAGAACTTCGTTAACTCTTTTCACTGAAGCTCGTGATTGTACAAAATTAAATAAAACCATTGTACTTATAGTAATACCCATAATAATATATCCTTGATAACCAAGAATAGATTGTAATTTGCCCAACTCTAAAGTTGAATCTATTGGATGTGGTGGATATTTTGCTATTAATAAAATTATCAAAGAAGCTAAATTAGCAATCAATAAAATAATAGGTTGTAATCCAGATAAAATTTTAAATGCTTTTGTAGTATAAAAATTTCAGCGATTATTTACTTCATTAAATTTATCTCTTTGTGTAGATTCAAGATTATAAGATTTTATAACACGCACACCTAAAATATTTTCACGAGATTGAACATTTAAAGCATCTACTGTTTTTTGAATTGTTCCAAACAATGGCGATGCTTTTTTGATAGCAACCATCATCGCTATAATCATCAATGGTATTCAAACAGCTAATGAAATAGAAAGATCACCATCTGTCATTATTGAAAAAATTAAACCCCCAACAAATAAAAATGGTCCTCGAATCATGATTCTTATAACTGTAAATGACATATTTTGAATTAACGCTATATCATTAGTTAATCTAATAAGTAAACTAGACGTACCAAATTTATCCAGATTAGAAGAAGATAATTTTTGAATTTGTAAAAATAAATTTGATCTAATCATTGCAGCTATATTTACAGCTGATTTAGAAGCTAAATAAGCTCCTAAAAAACCAGTTAATAAACCAAATAATGCACATGCACCCATTGATGAACCTAAAATAGTTAAAGCTTCAGTTCTAGAAGTGAATTGAAGTGTTCATACTAAAAAAGGAACATGCGAAAGAATATAACCTATATTATCATCAGAGGCTCCGATTATAGGTGTCATAGCAGTGAAAATAGCTGGCATAACTAAATCAGTTATAACTTGAATAAAAGTTAAAATACTAGCAAATATAGTTATAGTTCAGTATTTAGCACTTTGAAACTTTAAAAGTTTTCACATACTTTTTTTCAATATCCCTTAAATATTAATTTTCTATTAAAAATATTACTGAATGTTTATAAAACATACAAAATTTAGATACTAAATTTTAACACTTTTTTTAAAATTTATTCACACAAAAAAATCATTATTTCATGCAATTCGTTTTCATAACTTTTATATGGTTCATTTTTGGCATCTAAAATTAATTTCTTTTTTATCAATTTATAGTTTTGTTTTTCATAATACTTTCAATTACAATTACTATCTGTTACTAATCAAAATGATTTAAAATTAAATTTATTACAAACATAATTAATTAAATTTTTTGCAATATTTCTACCTTTAAATTTGGGATTAACTGATAAAAGTTTTAGTTCAGGAATATTTTGAAGCATTTTATTAGATTTTAATTCATCAATTAAATTATCAATATTTTTAATTACAGCCATTTGCAATTCAAAATCATATATTTCGTTTTCGTTGTTTAAATTTGAACGCATATAATTAAATTTTTTAATATATGAATCATTATTTAATTTTGTTTGAATTAAATTATCAAAAAAAGCTAAACCAGCAACTTCATTATTCATAATTGCTAATTTTTTAATAGAACTATCTGAAATAAATTTTTTAGCTGATATAGTTAAAAAATCATTTATATATTGTTTTGGAAAATTTCTTTCATTTAAACGAAAAATATTATTCAATAGTTTTTTTACTTCTTCAAAATCTTTATCTAAATAATCTCTAACAATAATTTCGTTCATAAAAAACCTTTTAAATTTTAATTAAAATAATTTTTAGCAGTGTTAATATCTAGTTCAATTGCTTGTTTCAAATCAATAATATTTGAAAAAAATTCATTTGGTCTAATAAATTTATAAAAAATTATTTTTATCTCATTGTCATAAATGTTTTTATTGAAATTAAAGATATTAACTTCAATATATTTTTTAGATTCTTTAAAAGATTTACTATTTCCAACAAATCCAACACCTTGATATGTTAAATTATCAACAACGCATTGAACTATATAAGAACCTTCGTTTAATTCAATCAAATTTTTATCACATTCAATATTAGCTGTTGGAAAACCTAATGATGTTGCTATTTGTTTCCCTTTAATTACTTTTCCAACACGATAATATGGTTCTAAAAGTAATTTGTTAGCTTCAAAGAAATTATTATTTTTAATTAATTTTTTTATTAATGTGGTTGAAATATTGGAACGATTAACAATTAAAACATTTTTAAAATTTTTTTGTAAAAATTCAACATTTTGTTTATCGCGACCAAAAAGATAATCACTACCAACTATAATTCGATATTCACTAAATTTTTTAAGTAAAAAATTATTACAAAATTCTAATGCACTCATATTTTGAAAATTTAAATCTAATAAATAAATTTTATTTGTTTTCATCTTTTTCAACTGATTAAATCTTTCTTGTTCTGAATACAAAAAATTATTTTTTTTACTTGGAATATTTTTAAATGTTAAAACGTCAAAAAGAAAATCTTTCGATTTTTCAAACAATAATTTATGTCCATGATGTAAACCATCAAAAAAACCCAAAATTAAATCTTTTGCCATAATTAATTAAATTGATAAAAACAAAGAGTTTTTTAAATTATAATCCCCACATTTAGTTCTCAAAATTTTTTTACATGTTGCAAATGTATTCAATTCTAATGCTAAATCTATAGCAAGTTGTCTTATGTAAAAACCTTTAGATACATCAACCATCAAACTTAAAATTGGCAATTTAAAATCAATAACTTTTCAATTATATAGTTTAACTTCTCTAGGTTTCAAATTGAACTCAATATTATTTCTTGCTAATTTATAAGCTCTAACTCCATTTACATTAATTGCTGAAAATTTAGGTGGTATTTGTAAATATTGATTATCAACAAAATTTTTTAATTTGGAAATGATTTCATCTTTATCAAAAAATAAATTAGAACTTTCTTTTATTATTTTACCTGTAATATCTCCGGTATCAGTTTCAACTCCAAATAAAATTTCTACATAATATTGCTTATTCAAATTAGACAAATTTTTAAGTAATTTAGTTGATTCGTTAACTCCAATTAATAAAACACCACTAGCCATAGGGTCTAAAGTTCCAGCAAAACCAGCTTTTTTTCAATTAAATTTCTTTTTCAATATATTTAAAAATTCTGTCGAGCCAACACCAGAAGGTTTATAAAAATTAATTACAGAATTTTGAAAATTCATTATTAATGATTAAAAGCTTGTTGCAAAACAGATGGATCTAAACCAGCATAGGCAACAATTAATATAATTGAACAAATAAGTAATAATAATCCATTAATAATAAATGTAAATCAAATCATTATGTGAACTGATTTAGATTTATGAATTTGATTAATTCCTGAAAAAAATGCAGCTCCTAAATATAAATATGGTAATGCTAACAAAACAATAGAAATAATAGACATAATACGCATAACATTATTTAAGTTATTTACATTTGTAATTGCAGGAACAGATGATCCAGATAAACCTACAAAATATTGAGTAAAACCTAATAAAGTTGAAAAAAACACTATCATCAATATACTTATACCAAGAACGATATATCATTCTTTTTTAAGTTTATCTTTTTGATTCAAGTTTAAAGTAACATATCTACCAAATTTATTAATTTTATTTTGTTGTTTTTTATTTTTTTTATTCTTGATTTTAGTTTTTTTATTAGGTTTTGAACCTAAATCAATTGAAGTTTCTTTATCAAATAAATCATTTTCAACTAAATTTGGATCAAGATTAGCATCAACAACTTTAATGCCTAATTTTTGTTCAATTTGATTATCATTAATGTTTTCCATAAAAATAAATTAACCTTTTGCTTTGATTTCAGATAATATTTGATCAATTTTTATTGCTTCGTCAATAGACTTATCAATTTCAAATATAAGATGGGGAACCTTTCTAATTTTTAATTGTTTGCTTAAAGCAGTTTTAAAAATACCAGAAGCTAAACTAAAAGCATTTTTAACATTATTTATTTTTTTACGATCCAAACAATCTAAAAAAATTTTTGCAACACCCAAATCAGCACTAAGTTTAACATATGTTACAACTCCTTGTTTAACAATTGGGTTTTCAATGGTTGTAAGAATTGTATTACTTATTATTGTACCAATTTGATTTTCTAATCGTTCTCGTTTGTAATTTGACATATTAATTTAATCTTGTTCTTTTTTAATTACTTCATAAACTTGAATTAAATCATTTTTTTTAACATCATTAAAATTTTCAATAGTCAATCCACATTCATGATCCATTAAAACTTCATTTACATTATCATTAAAACTTTTTAAAGAATTAATTTTCGAACGATAAATAATTGATCCATCGCGAACTACTCTACAATTTGCATTTCTTTTAATTTTACCATTTATAACATAGCAACCAGCAATTGTTCCTACTTTGCTATGTTTTCAAATTTCTCTTACTTCCGCTTCACCTATTTCATTATCTTCATAAATTGGATCTAATTGACCTTTTAATAAAGATTTAATATCTGATAACATATTATAAATAATGTTGTAATTTCTAAATGAAATTTTTGCATTATCTAACATTTCTTTAATAATTTTTGTACATGAAATATTAAATCCTAAAATAACAGCATTAGATGCTTGAGCTAATTTAACATCATTTTCACTAACTGATCCTGTAGCAGCACGAATAATATTAACAACAGCTCCATCAACATCAATACCATTAATTGCTTGTTTTATTGCTTCTAAAGAACCTTGGGCATCAGTTTTTAAAATAACATCAAGATTTTTTAAATCACTACTAGAAATTTGTTCAGTTTTTAACAAATCTTGATATTTTTGTCTTTGAATTTTTTGTTTATATGATTCAGCAACAGATTTAACTTCTTGCTCAGATGAAAGAACAACAAATTTTTCACCAACTTCAGGAACAATATCAAAACCTGAAATTTTGACTGGTTTTGATGGTGTAGCAATTTCAACATCTTTTCCATATTCATCTTGCATTGTTCTAACTTTTCCATAAGCTGCTCCTAAAGTTATATAATCACCCACTTTTAGGCTACCTCTTTTTACAATGACAGATGCCAATGGACCTAAACCTTGAGACAAATTAGCTTCAATTACTATTCCATATGCTTGAGAATCAAAATTAGCTTTATATTCGTTTATATCAGCTAATAAAATAATGCTTTGTAATAACTCTAAAATTCCATCTTTTGTATAAGCTGAGCCTTGAACAACAATAGTGTTGCCGCCTCATGATTCTGGAATTAAATCATATTTTGTTAATTGCTGCATAACACGATCTGGATTTGCTTCAGGTTTATCCATTTTATTAATAAAAACTATTATTGGAACTTTAGCATTTTTAGCATGATCTATAGCTTCTTCAGTTTGCGGTTTGATACCATCATCTGCAGCTACTACCAAAACTACAATATCTGTTAAATTAGCACCGCGAGCTCGCATATCTGTAAATGCTTCATGACCTGGTGTGTCAATAAAAGTAATTAATCTATTATTTAAACTTGCTTGATATGCACCAATATGTTGAGTAATACCACCATGCTCAGAAGCAACAACATTAGTTTTTCTAATTACATCTAACAAACTAGTTTTTCCATGATCTACATGTCCCATAATTGTTACAATTGGGGGTCTAGGTTTTAATTTTGATGGATCATCATCAAATTTAATTTTATCTAAAACATTTTCTTTTGTGACTTCAGTTTCAATTTTAAAATCCAAATTAAATTCTAAACATAATTCACCAATTTGTTCAATTGATAATAAAGTACTAAAATTGACAATTTTACCTTTAACAAAAAAATACTTAATAATTGTCGAAACACTTTGATTAATTTGTTTCGCAAATTCTTCTAAAGTTAAAGGTGCAGTATAAACAAAAACACCATTTTGAATTCCTACGTTTACACTCTTTAATTGATCATTAATAGAAATTCGGCCACGAGAATCAAATTTGTTATTTTTATATTTTTTTGAATAATTATTTTTTTTCATATAGCCAATTCCTTTTAAAATGTGTAAAATTTATATTTTGATATTACTTAATTCATTTTTTAAAAATTCATAATTTGCATTGCTCAAATTTATTTTAAAAATTTTAGTAATTATTTTTTTATTAAAAAATTTTTCAATAATTTCTTTATTTTTTTGCAAATACAATCCTCGACCTAATTCGCTTTGATTTCAATCTACTAAAACTTGTTCTTTGTTAGGTTTTAAAACAATTCTAATTAATTCTTTTTTTAGAAAATGTTTTTTAGTTACAACACACATTCTATAACTTAAAACACTATTCTTCATCATCTTCATCAATCAAGATTACATCTTTTGTGCTTGTGTTTTCAGAATCTGAATCAAGCATTGAAAAATCATCAATAATTGTTCGTTTATTTTTCTTTTTATTTGAATTACTATTTTCTTTTTCTTTAATTTCAGTAGGTAATTTAATTTCTTTAATTTGTCGTTTTGGTTCTTTAGAAAAATCAACTGTTTCAATTAAATTTTGAATTTCATCATTTGTTTTTGGTTTAACACCAGCAATATCATTTTTTTCATTTTTTTGATTTTCATTTATAGATGAAAGATTTTCAATATTTGTGGGTGATAATTCAGTAATTTGAGATAAATTAATCTTGGATTTATTTTTAGATTTTTTAGTTTTTTCTTCTACAGGTGATTCTAAATCTACTACAATGTCATTACTAGTATTTTGTTTAGTTGAAAATGAAACTAAATCTTCTAGTGATTGATTAGAAATAGAGTTTTTAAATGTATTTCTTTGGCTATTATAATTTTGTCTTCTACTATTGTTGCGGTTATCTTTTGAATTATTAAATCTATTATTGGAGAATAAATTTAATGTTACTGAATTACTTTCAGGAACATATGTCGTAGGTTTAATTTCAATATTTTCTTCTTTTGCTTGACTAATAGATTTAACATCTATATTTCAACCTGAAAGTTTAGCTAATAACTTAACATTGATTCCAGCGCGTCCAATAACATTTGGTAATGATTCATCATCAACAAAAACTTCCATACTTTTTTCGCGCTCACTGTCTTCTACAATATTAATGCCAACTACTTTAACTGGTGCTATAGCATTAACTACTAATTGTTCATAATTTTCACTTCAAATTAAAATATCTATTAATTCATTTCCTATTTGAGAAGAAATAGATTTAATCTTATCACCATTGAAACCAACAATAGCACCAATAGGATCAAATCCTTGTTTATTTGAAATAACAGCTACTTTTGATTTTTGACCTGCAGCACGAGCTATTTTTTTAATTTCAATTGTTTTATCTTCAAGTTCTGGAATATTAGAAGTCATCAAATATTCTAATAATCTCTCATCAGCACGAGATAAAAGGATAGGTCAACCTCTTGATTGTTCTTTTACAGCTTTAATTACAAATCAATACTTTTTACCTAATTGTAAATTTTCACCACGAATAGTTTCAGATCTTTGCAAATAACCACTAGTTGTTTCTAAATTAATGATATATGCATTGTTTCTTTCATCTTTTTTTTCAACTTCAGCATATATTAAAGTTCCAACTTTATCAATTCATTCACTTACAATTGATTTATTAGTTAATTCAGCAATTCTTTGTTTGAAAAGTTGCAAAACATATTGAACCATTTGTTTAGAAATATCATTTTTGTTTAATAGAGATACTTCTTTAAAAAACAAATCACCTACTTTAACATTCGGCATAGTTTTTTTTGCTTCATCTAAAACTATTTCGTTAATATCATCAAAATCTTCAGTTTCTGTTTCAATTACTTTTAAAACTTTATTAATTTTAAGAGTACCTAATTTTAAATCAACTTGAACATCAATAACAATTTCAGGATCTTCACGCATAAAAGCTTTTTTAATTGAATCACTCAATATATCAATTACTTCATCTGAAGATAATTTTTTAGTATTTGCTAATTCAGTTATTGCTTCTAAAAATTGAGATTGAAAAACAGCAGAATTCATTTTATTAACCTTTTATAACCTACAAATAAATGTTAAAGGGAAGTGTTGCCACTCCCCTTATATTAAACTTAAATTATAACCGTAGATATTATAACATGTTTTTAAAAACAAATAAATATAAAAATATTTATTATATTTGTTCTTTATTGTTATTTAAAAATCAAGGACTGTTTTTAGAATAAAAAATTAATTGACTTAAATAGTTTAAACAAGGAAATGCAATTTTATCTAAATAATCAAATTGAATTTTATATGCATGCAGTGCTTGAAATTTATATTTTTTGTTTTGTTCATGATATTCTTTTAATCCATATTTATGATCACCAACAACAGGATGTCCAAGATACTTGAAATGTGATCTAATTTGATGAGTTCTTCCTGTAATTAATTGAACATCTAAAAGAGAAAAATTTTGTTTTTTAAATTCTTCTAAAACTGTATATTTTGTAATAATCGTTAAATAATCATCATTAATTTTTTTTGAAAAAACTTGAACAATATTATTTTGAGTTTTTTTTAACAAATATGCTGTTTCAGTTTTTTCTTTAAATGGAAGCATACCAAATACTAAGCATTTATAAAATTTTTTAATTTTTCTTTTTTTAAAAATTTCATTTAATTCTTGCAAAGCCAAACCATTTTTTGCTGCTAATACTATTCCTGTTGTATTTGTATCCAATCTATTACAAATACTAGGGGTAAATATTTGTTTATCATTTCATTGATTTGATTTATATAAATAATTTAATAACAACTCTTGAATAGAAGGTTTTTTATTATTGTTAGCAGGTTGACAAGCTATTCCTACAGGTTTATCAATAATTAAAATGTTATTATCTTCATAAATAATTTGAAATAAATTTTTAGCGTCAAATTCTTTAAATTTAAATTTGTTATTTTTGTTGTCAGAATTTAAATTTTTAGGTAATCAAATTTCAATAACATCATTAGGTTTAATTTTAAAACCTTCTTTGATCTTTACCTGATTAACTTTTATTTCTTTTAATCTAATAAATTTAAAAATTTGTGAACGCGATAAATTAGGAAAACATTTAAGTAAATAATTTTCAATTCTTTGTATTCCATCTTTTTCAGATACAATAATTTTTTTTAACATTTTCTATTTATTTCATAAAAGATAATTGCACTAGTTGCTGCAACATTTAATGATTCTACATTACTATTAATATTAATTTTATAACTTGCATTTAAATTTTTTAGTAACAACTTATCAATTCCGTGTCCTTCGTTTCCTAAAACAAAAACATTTCCTAATATTTCTTCATTTGATAAATCATTAACTGGTTTTGCATCTAAAATATTTTGCAATCCAATCAATTTAATGTTTTTAGATTTTAATGCATTTAAAAAAATTTCAATATTTTCAATAATTGACAAAGATATATTAAAAATATTGCCTGCACTAGAACGAATAACTTTAGGATTATAAACATTGACGGATTCTCAAATAAATAATCCATCAATATTAAATGCTGCGCCATTGCGAATAATAGATCCTAAATTTTCAGGATTTTGAATGTGATCACATAATACATAATTTGAATTATTATTTAAAGAAAATGATTGTTTTGAAAAATGAGATTTTGGATAATAAACAAAAAAATCATTACCATTTCCTATTTCATTCAAACGATTAATCAATTGTTTATTTAATTGAATTCAACGAATTTTTCATTTTTTAGTTAATGATTTTATTTTATTCAATGTTTTTATATCTATTTCAGTAGAAACAAAAATTGTATTAGGTTCATAATTTTGTTGTAGTGCAACTAAATTATTTTTGAATCCAGCAACACAAAACAAATCATTAAAATTTTTATTAACTCCTTGTTTAACAAAAATAATTAAATCCTTAAAAATGGGATTTGTAAATGAATTTATTTGATGAAATTTCAACATAATTATTTTGAATTTTTTAATGATTTTAGATAACTATCTAACAAATTGATAATTTTTTTAAAATCCTTTTTGTTATCTAAACTAAACCCTGAAGCAAATTTATGTCCACCACCATTAAACATTGAAGCAAAATGATTAATAGGAATATCTCTACTTCTTATTGAACCTTTTCATTTTCCGGATTCATTATCATAATAAAGTGCTATTCAAATATAAACATTCTTTATATTATTTAATGCATGAACCATTGTCATTGGATAACTTATGCCAAAACGTTTGTGGGAATTTTTAGGTAGCAAAACATATGCTAATCCATTGGGGGTTACTTTTGCATGGTTTAATGTATAAAAATAATATTTATGTTCTGAAATTGATTTGTTGTATACAATATCATGAATTTCTGAACGATTAAATCCGGTTTGTAATAAATCAGCTGTTATTCTAAACGTATTTGGACTTGATGACAAATACAAAAATCTTCCAGTATCTGTAAGAATTCCAGAATATATATATTTAGCCATAATAGGTGTTAATTTGTAATTTAATAATTTTAAAAAAGTTCCAACCATTTCTGCTGTTGATGAAAAAGTTGGATCAACTCAATCAATATCACCAATATCTTCAATTTTTGGATGATGATCAAAACGAATAATTTTTTTTGCTTCAACATGTTTCCCTGTTAAAACACGATCTGAATTAGCAGTATCAAAAACAATAGCTAAAGATGATTTTAAAAATTCATTATCAACTTCTTCTTTTTCAAATGGAAAAACATTTGCACCAAATGAACTATCTAATTTATATGTTCCCATTACATAAGCTTTTTTATCAGGAAAATATTCTTTTAAAAATTCTTTGAAAGCATATGCTGAACCTAGAGCATCAAAATCAGGTCGTTCATGAACATATAAAGTAAAATTTTGAAATTCTTTTACCAAATTTAAAATATGACTTTCAATTTTAAGTTCTTGATCTTGCATTATAAGAACTCCTTTACACTAAAAATCATTAAATTCTTTTCAGTTAGTTTATTAATAAGTATATCAATGTAATTAAATTGTTGTTCAATTTTATCTATAATTTCCAATTTCGGAGATGTAGTAGGATTTTTTGGCACAAATAATGAACAAGCATCATCATACGGTAAAATAGATGTTTCATAAGTGTTAATTTTTTTGGCTATATCAATAATACTCATCTTGTCCATTCCAATTAAAGGACGTAAAATTAATAAATTTGGTGTAGCATTTGATATGTTTTTTAAACTGTTAATAGTTTGTGAAGCTACTTGGCCTAAAGACTCACCAGTGGCAATAGCATCATATTTATGTGTTTTTACTAAAATATTTGCTTGTTTTAAAAAATAACGACGTAACATTGTTATTTTGTAACTTTCAGGTTTTATATGATTTAATTCCTTAATAATTGGCGTAAAATTAGACACATATAATTTTGAATCACACAATAAACCATTTAAAGTAATGATTTTAGATAATTGTTTAGTTTTTTCTAAGGCAGCTTCTTTTGTGTGAGGCGGAGTTATAAATGTTAAAAAATCCACATGCATTCCTCGACACATTAAATTATAGGCAGCAACAGGACTATCAATACCACCAGATAATAAAACCAAAACTTTTCCACTAGAACCAACTGGTAGGCCTTTAGTTCCATTAATTTTTTTGACAAAAACTAAAAAATAAGATTTATTAACTTCTATATGTATTTTATTAATTGGATTATGTAAATCAACTTTTAAATCTGGATTACTTTTTAAAACAAAAGTTGAAACTTTTTTAATAATTTCAATTGAATTTAAACTATATGACTTATCTTTTCGTAAGCACTCTAATTTAAAAGTTTTATTTTTGTCTAAACTAAGTAAGACACATTCATTTAATAAATCTAAATCTCTAGAAATTTTATATCCAATATTAATGACACTAATTCCTGGAATTTTTTTTAATAAAAAAACTATATCTTTTAAGTTTTTGGAAGAAAAATTACTTATTTCTATATGATCAAATTTAATTTTTGATTCATATGAAAAATTGGACAAAACAATTTTGACATTTTCGTGCAAAAAATTAACAAAATTGGCACGATTTTTCCTTTTTAATGTTAATTCTCCATATCTAACAATTAAAATGTGTTCTAAATGCAAATTATCCATAAATTACTAGTTTTTAATTTCAATATTATTTTCTTTTAATCATTCTAAATCTAAGGCTGTTAATTTTGGGCTTATTCCAGTTAGTATATGACTTTTGTATCATGCAGTTCCTTTTTCGATAAATGGAGATATTTTTTCTCTTTTAACTTGCATTTCAACAAATCTAATTTCTCGTTGATTAATATCACAAAGTTCTGGATTAACATAATCTTCAGGTTTTAAAAAGCAAACAGCAAAAATACCTTTTTCAATATTACGCAAATATAAATATAATGACAATTGAATTTTATATTCATTTTTAATATCCATTTTGCCATCATCATTAAATCATTCATCACGTTTTGCATTAGCTTTTTTAACAATTGGAAATCCATTAGAATTTAAAAGCATTTGCATTTGATTGTTAATTTTTTTATATGACAAGCGATCTATAGAACTAGTCTTAATCTCAAGCATGGGTTTTTGTGGATAAAGCAAATTACCTTGTTCATCTATTGGTTCACCATCTGGAATACCACCAAATATCGAATTTTCAGGAAATGCATCTCAATTAATTTTATATGGCTCATATGAAATAAAATTGATCTTTAAATGTTTACTAGCATAATCTCTAATTTTAGGTTCAATTATATTACCAGCTCTTGATAACATAGGATCCATTTCCTCTTTATAAATATTAACCATTGTTGCTCAAGTTTGAACAGGAGAACTATATTTGTTTAAACCTAAAACATTATAAAATCTACTTCCGGTAATTTTTTTAAATTTAGATGAATTTTCTTTAAAAAAATTTTCGGATAGTTGTAAAGAATTATCTTTAAAATAAAAATCTTTATTATATTCTTTAATAAATGGCATAATGAATCAATTTTATTATAATATTCTTTAATTAAATACAAAATGGTTGAACAAATTTTTAATGTTTAAAGAATATTATCAAGTAACTGAATTTATTTCATTACGTAAAATTAGATTTGAATATGCTTCACAAATTACTGAAAGTAGAAAATTTAATAAAAATTATTTACCATTTTTAACTTGAATTAAAACACTAAAATTTACAGACGAAGAGTCATTATTTTATATTGAAGATAAATTAAAAAATTGATCTGCAAACTTAGAATGAACTTTTGAAATTTTTTGAGAAGAAACTTTAATAGGAGATTTCCAAATTAGAAAAACAACAAATTGAAGTGAAATTGAAATAGGTTATTGATTAGACTATAGATTTAGATTAAAAAATATTATGTCTACAATTATTAATTTTATATGCTCAATTGCAAAAAGTTTAAATATAAATTGAGTTATTATTGTTGCAGATCCAAAAAATATTGCTTCAATTAATTTAGCAATTAAATTGGGTTTTAAAGAAACTCAATATTGAATTAGAAAAAATGATCAAAAACTTGGATTATTAACATTCGCAAAACAAATTTAATTTTATTCAAGAATAATTAAAAGATTTATTATTTATAATATTAAATATGTGCGCCCATAGCTCAATGGATAGAGCGTCTGGCTTCGGACCAGAAGGTTATGAGTTCAAATCTTATTGGGCGCGCCATTAAAAAACAAAAAAGCACATTGAAATTTAGTTCAATGTGCAATTTTTATTTATATGCTATTTTTATAGTTTTTTGTTAATTATTAAATAATTGATATTCCATAATTTCACTTTGTGCCATCAAGCGGATTATCACCAGTATATATTTTTACAGTTTTTTCACCACCAAATGCAGCTTGTACAGTATATTTACCATTATCCCCTGTTATGGCAGGTAAATTAGTCAAATCTAAAGAATTTGTATCACTTAATTCATCACCTTTTATTGTTCAATTGTAACCATTAGTGTGAGTAGTATCATTAGAATATTTAATTAAAATCTTATCTTTTAATAATTTTTCATAATTATTCATTTTGTCACCATCAGTTGGACGATTCAACACATCTTGACCTTTTTTAATATCAGATAATTTTCATTTTGTTGTAGTTGATGATGACAAATCATATTGTTGATATTGTTTGTTATTTACAGTAACTTGTGTTCCGTCTATTTTACCTGTTGTAGAACCAGTTGGATTTTCAGTAAAGAATAAAGGATCAATTAAATATGGTAATCCAGCATCTGAAATTCCTACTCCATCATTATTTAAATCAGCAACATTGTTGTATCCAAATCCAGAATATCCTGGTTGATCTTCTGTTAATCCTTTATTTTGACCAGATTTAATAGCATCAAGCACACCATGAACACTTATTTTTAAATTTTTCAATGAAGAAAAAGGAATAACATTTTTAACTGTATTAGTTGGTTTAGGCATTGATTTTTGTAAACTAGTAATATTTTCTTGTGCTGTATCAACACCAATAATTGCAACATTTTCACCTTTTTGAGTTACTGAATTAACAGCAATGCGAGTTTGTGGACCAGCTATTGGGAAAATTGCTTTTGCACCATTTGTGATTAATTTATCCATTAATGTAATAGCTGCTTGAGAATTTAAATCAAAACTACCACTTGAATAACTATTAATTGAACGATCATCACTTTGTGAAATTCATTTAATTGGAATTCCATTACTACCATCTTCTAATTGAATCATAGGAGCAATTTTATTTCAATAAATTAATCCTTGTCTATATCCATTTAACAAAGATACAGTTGATGGTAATGGAATACCAACAAAACCACTAGCACCTATTGTATCTGGTCTTGCAGAATAAAAGGAACTTCAATTTTGATTTAGATAAACAGCTGTTGCTAAACCAACTAAGAATGAACCGTTATCTGCACGATATGCAATACTTGCTACATTTGTTGGATTTGATGTCTTATTATTTCCATACGATGTGCTCATAGCGCCATCTACAAAAATAAATCCAGTGTCTTTAAGTGTGTTGTAATATTGTGAACTTTGATCAGTTAATATTTGCAATGCATTTTGTTGATTAAAACCTGTTGCTATTACAATATTACTTCCATCATTTTTAACATTTTCATATGTATTAATTCTTGAATCATCATTACTTCCAGGTTTTTTCCAAATACCATTTCCTTCTACAATGTCAGGACTATTTGCATCTGGAGCATTTTGACCTAACGCTTTATAAAAATCTCTCAATCCATCGTATGTCGATTCACTAAATGATTGATCAGCTAAAACCGATGATGAATCAGATACTACTACTTGAGCTGTACTTTTAAATTGGACACCAGAACAAGCAGTAACTATAGTGGCTACAACTACTCCCGACAATGCTAAACCACTAAAGGCTGAAATTTTAAAAACAGTTCTTTTCTTATTATTTTTTATGGGCTTACTCAAATTACTTCTTGAATTTTTATTATCCATACCAAAGCAATCCCTTCTCGCTATTAGAATTTTTAGTTAGCTAAATAAATAAACTAACAACTTTAATTATACATATGAACAAATAAAATTTATTTTTAATGCTTAAAAAAACAATAAAAGTGATAGATGATATGTTTAATAAAAATACTTTATTATTAATCTATTTGAAAGCTATATTTTCAATTTTTACCTGATAATAATGAACCATTGGCTATTAATTTTGTTTTAGTTCCACCAAATGCTTTGTTAATATCATAATTAATAATATTTTCTTTATCTGCAACAAAAATTGGACAATGTGAATCGGATTTAGAACTTAATTCATTTCCAGTAATTGTTCAATCAATTTCATTAGATTCGTTTTTATATTTTATTTTTATTTGATTATTTAATAATTTTTGATAATTACTAATAATATTTTTTTTGTCTTTATCATTTTCATTTGTTTCTAGTAATTTAGACAAACTTCATTTACTTGTTGTTGTCGATAAATCATAAATTTGAAAATTATCATTTGTTGTTGGAGTAATAGTTGAAGCATTATTGTCTAGATCGGGTTGTATATTTGCAAAAAATAATGGATCAATTAAGTAAGATAAACCAGCGGGAGAAACACCAACTCCACCATTACTTAAATCAGCAATATTGTTGTATCCAAAACCTGAGTATCCAGGTTCATCATCAGTTAAACCTTTATTTTCACCAGATCTAATTGCACTTAATACACCGTGAACGCTAGTTTTTAAATCTTTAATTGAAGAGAAAGGAATAACTTTTTGAACTGCTCCATTTGGATGAGGCATAAACGATTGTAAATCTGAAATATTTTCTTGAGCGCTATCAACACCGATTACAGCAACATTTTTGCTTGATGCTGTTATTGAATTAACAACTAATTTAGTTTGCGGACCTGCAATTGGAAATATTGCTCTTACACCTTTAGCAATTAATGAATTTGAAATAGTTGTAGCTTTTTGTTCATTTGCTAAAAAACTACCAGAAGTAAATTCATTAATATTAAATGAATTGCCAGGTGAAATAAATTCAATCGGGATCCCTGAATTATTTCCATCAATTGTAATTAAATTGGCTATTTTATTTCAATACATTATTCCTAATCTAAAACCATTTAATAATGAGACTGTTGTAGGGATTGCTAATCCAACAAAACTACTTACTGAAATTTTTTCAGGAACTTTAGACAAATCATCAACAAAAGATTTTCAATTTTGATTTAAATAAACTGAAGTTGCAAGACCGGCTAAAAAAGAACCATTATCTGCACGATTTGAAATACTTGCAACATTTTTGGGATTGCAAGTTATTGTTTGAGTGTCACTAATTTTATAGTTTGTATTCATAGCACCATCAACAAAAATAAAACCTGTATTTCCAAATTTATTTTGGTAATTATTATCATTAACATTTGTAATCAATTGCAATGCATTTTGATGATTATATCCAGATGCAATTACAATATTGCTACCATCATTTATAATGTTTTCATATGTATTAATTCTTTCAATATCATTTTTTCCGGGACGTTTTCAAATACCATTACCTTCTACAATATCTGGACTATTTGCATCAGGTATATTTGGTAATTTTACGTCATTTTCATAAAAAGATTTTAAACCATCATAAGTAGATTCACTAAAAGATTGATCTGCTAAAGTAGAACTATCATCTGAAACAACAATTTGAGCAACACTTCGATAAATTACTGAACAAGAGGTTGTAAAAACAGACAAACTAACAAAGATAGCAACTAACCCAAAAAAACCAAAAATTTTTAAAAATTTTTTAGATTTTTTTTACAAGCAAATTTATTATTTCATTTAAAATAACTCATTATTTTTATTATTAAACCCCAATTTTTACATTTCTTACATTTTTGAATGTTCAAAATTATTGCTAACAATTATATATAAATTACATAAAATAAATTAATTATTTTATCTCTAGAGATTTAAATCTATAAAAAGCTTTCAAACTATACAAGAATAATAGAACTTTTAAAAAAACTCTATTATGTCAAAATAAATACCCGTACAAACCAACTAAAAATGATTTATGTTTATTTTTATAATAATTAGAAAAAGCTTTTTTTCATTTTAAATCAATGTTAGAATTTCTTTTTTTTCAACTAGCTTGAAATGAATAATAAAAAATATTATCTTCTTTTTCTTTATCGATAAAAGTTAAAGGTAAAAAATCAAAAAAATCATTTTGAGTAAATTTAAATCCCGGAACAAAAAGATTCAATTCTTTAAATGATTGTGTAAATTGCAAAGGTCCTAATTCAAAGTAATCAATATTTTTTATATTGATATATTTTTTATATCTATTAATAGTTTCCAAACAAACTTTTTGTGTTTCATAATCAGCAATATAAAACAAACAAGAATGAACATAATATTTATCTTCTTTTAATACAAAAGATTTGTGGTTTTTTTCTAATTCATCTAAAAAATTTTTGATTTTACTTTTATTAACACCAATTAAAGCATCCATATACATTCCAAAATTTTTAGATAATTTTCAAAAACGATAAATATCAGCCATATATGAATATTTTTTTGCTAAACAAGATTTTTTATAATACTCAAATGTTTTTAATAAATATTCATGTTCTTCAGTTGTTGGACCTAAAATAAATTTATGATTAAATCCAACAATTGCATTTAATTCATTAAATTTTTTTTCTAGTTCTTCTTTTTTTTCTTTATCACCGTATCAAAACGCATATATTTTCATAGTTTAATTTTTATTATTTTCGAATTCACAAATAGTTGATAATTTTTTTTGTAAATTTAACAAAACGTTTTTTATAGAAATAATTCATTCAGAAGTTCAAATTCTAAAATGATTTCAACCACGTTTTTTCATAAAAATATTTTTGTATAAAAATCTTTCATAAAATTGACTTAATGAATCAAATTTAGGAGTATCTATATCAATTGCTAATATAGGAACACCATTACGGTAAAACACAAAATCAAATATATATTGCCCTTCAACAACATTTTGATTAATTTCAAAATATTTTCCAAATATTTGTTTTAATTGCTTATTTACAGAATGTAAAATGTATTCTTTATTAAAGTTACTATCTAAATGTTGAATGGATGCAGTAACAACATTACCTGATTCAGGATCTTCTTTAGATATCAAATTTTGTTTTTCACAATAATCTAAATATTCTACTAATAATCGTGTACCCGGAATTTTGCTTGATCAACCATTATATTCACTAGCCATATTAGTTTTAAATAATTCAATACGATGCTTAGCTCTAGTTATGGCAACATTTAAACGGTTTTCACCTTCTGCTTTACTAATTGGACCATAATTACTAACAGATTTATCATAACCTAATGAGAATAATATAATATCTCTCTCATCACCTTGGACATTTTCTACATTTTTAACAAAAAGACCAATATATTCATCATTTTCGTTATAACGATCTCGTCATTCATTAACAAATGGATCATTCATTTTATCCATTAAATTTTCTATCAATTCCGTTTGAGTTTTGTTAAATGTAATAACACCTAAACTTTTATCATAATCTTCTGTTCTAGTTAAATCACGTATTCGATTTACTAAAGCTTGTGCTTCTTCAAAATTTCGATTGCTTTGTCAACGACCATTAGTAATATTATGAACAATAAAAGTTTGATTAGATTTTATTGCTTTATCCATAAAAATTAATTCATTTCCATATATATGATTGTTTGTAAAAGCAATTAAATTACTAAAATCTGATCGATAATGATAACGCAACATTGTGCTAATTCTAGCACGTTCTTTTAAAAAGTGAATTAAACTAACAGCATTAACTGCTTCATTTGTTTCAATAATATTATCACTATCCAATTCATCAAATGAATCATCATTATAATTAGCTCGAGATTGAAAGAAATTAGAAGGTCGTAATTGTTTTGTATCACCAGCAACAACATATTTTGATGCACGGTATAATGCTGGTAAAGCTCGTTCTAAGAAAACTTGGCTTGCTTCATCTATTATCACATAATCATAAAGATTTTTATTATTTTCAAGCAAAATAGAAGCAGTTTCAAAAGACATAATGTGTATTGGATATAATTGTTTCAAAAGATTTGAATACATTTTAAATCATCATGAAATGTCTTTTAAATTAGAATTTCTTCCATGTCTACACATTTCTAACAATGTTGATTTGTCAGTTTGATAAATGTTATAAAATTTCTTAATTATTAATGCATGTAATTCATCTTTACAATTATTAATAAATTTTTGGGTTTCTTCTTCAAATTTTATTGAATGTTTGTCAATATCGTTTTGCAAGAATAACAAATCTTTTAACTGACTTGCACTACAAGTTTGCATATATCAAGAATAAAAGAATCTAGAACTTTCTCGATTAACATTGTTTGTTATTACTCATTGAATTGTGTTAGCTTTTGACTTAGAACTATAATTTTTTAAAACTAAATATTTTTCAATTTGATTTTTTAATTTTTTATACAAAACTTTAATGTTGTTTTTTGCTTTAAAAAAAGGATTTTTAATTTTAGGAAGTTCAATAATTCCAGATTTTAAATATTGACTAATTAAATATTCTCATTTTCAATCTGTGACATCATGAGAATAAATATTTAAAAATTTGTTAAAATTTTCTATTTTTCAATCTTTAATAATTTCTTCTTCTAAAGTTAAATATTCATTATGCTTAGCTAATCATTGATAATCAGAATGTTGAGAAATTCAATCATCAAATTCTTTTGCATCTTTTACTGTTATATTTTTAGTATCTAAAACAGAAAAATTAAGCAACATATCAAATAAATCATATTCATGTTTACCTGAATTAATTTTTAAATTATAAATATTATGAATTTTATTATTTTTTTCATAACCTTCATTTATTAAAGAACTATCAAAATTAGAACGAGAATAATTTAACAATTCTGGACGATATTCTTTTTCAAAATAATTTTCATATTCTACAAATTGTTGATAAAATTTTCTTTTTTCTTCAATTAAATTAGGAACATAAAGTGCTATATGTTTCAATTTACCTAAACGATTGTAAACCACATCCATAGCAGTAGTTTTTTCACTTACAAAAAGTGCAGTTTTATTATTTAATGCAATATTAGCTAAAATGTTTAATATAGTTTCTGATTTTCCAGTACCTGGTGGACCTTCAATAACAACATCACCCATTAATGCGTGTTTAATAGATAGTTGTTGGTAAATATCGATATTGCTAATTAAAGCAATTTCTCCAACTTTAAAATTATTATTAAATGCTTTATGATCAAATAATAAATCTCTTTTGTTAGCAAAAACTTCATCTATTGCATTAGGATCTTTACTCATTATTGTTGTAAAATCTTGAAATAATTTGTCACCTTTTACATCAAATATACCTAATAAAACATTGTTAACTAGAGCATTATAAGATTGATTTTTATTTGCTTCTAAAAATTCTGGTTTTCCTTTTTTTTCAAATGGAATAACTTCATTTGTTAAAGGCATTTTAAATATAATGTTCAAATCTTTAAAAACATTTAAAGCTTGTTGAATATCCAAAGTAGATTGATCATATTTATTTTGAAACAATATGCTTCTTTTATTGACTTCAACTCCTAGTATAGTTGGATTCAATATAAATTCACTATGATTAATTATTAAATTAATTTTTTGGAATCTATTTACAGGTTCCATTTCAACTTGAATATACAATAATGGAGCACGGTAAAAATCACCAAATTCATTAATTCCTTCAATTAAAGGTAATCCTATAAATAAACTACTATCTCCAAATTCTCGCATTTGTTTTTTTAACAATTTATATAAATGTGAAAATTCATTTTGAAAAATTTTAAATAAGTCTTCGGTTGTTCCAAAACGTCTAAAACTTTCTGCTTCAGGAATATCACTTAAACGTTTCAAATCTATTTCAATCACATTATTAGTGTTAATAAAATTAATAATTCCATTAATTGAATGATCATAAATGTTTGAAGCACATTTTAATAATTCACCTATATCAATAACAGTTTGCGAAAGTGTTGGCAATCAAAAACTATTAGATTTTGTTTTCGCAGAAACTAAACGATTTTTTAATCATGATCAATCAGCAGCCATATTTTTATTCCTATTTTTTACTAGATAAAATATTATATAAATTTTTAAGTTTGAATTTTAGACTTTTTTCTTAATTTTAATTTTATAAAAGCATAAAATTCTTTTAATTTTAAAGTAGTTACATTTTTAAAAGAAGAATTCAATATTATTAAAATAGTTGTAATTATTAGAACAACACTTGAAGAAATAAGAAAAATTAAAAACAAAATTAATATACTTTCTCCATTTAAAGATAAATGAATTTGTTTGTTAATGAATATCGCAGAAGTAACGCCTGAAAAAACAATTCCTATAACTAAAACCAAAATAAGTTCTAAAAAAATAAAATTTAATATTTCTTTTCGTCTTTCTCTTTTATCTTCATAAAAATATTTAATTACTGATATTTTTAAAATAATATATCTAAATCCAACTGCTAAAACATTAGATAAAATTAGTCCAAAAATTAAATACAACCCATTTAATAATTTTGGAAAATAAAAAGCAATTATTGTATTTATAATTGATAAGCTAACATTTATTATAGCTTCAACTAAAGCAAACTTAAATTTTCATTTGTATTCTCCCGTTATACTTTTATTATTTTCGGGAGCACTTCTCGATAATTCAATAAAACAACTAATACTAACTAATAAACCTATTCATAAATTAAAAGAATTATTTAACAAATCATTTGGTGTTGGTCAACCAATTGGTTGTACTTGTGGTAAAAATGAATTAGCATTTGTTGTAGTATCATTCACAATAAATGAAATTAAATATGGAGAACAAAACATTACATACAACATTGCAATCATAGCTAAAATAAAACAAAAATAATCATAGGTTTTATATGCAAATTTAACATATTCTTTATTTTCGGTATGAAAAATTCTTGCATATGACATGGATGGTGTTCCAGCAATTATAGACATAATAGAAGATATCGAATTTTTAATTACAAAATAATTTGCAAAAATTCCAGCTAATGTAGCAGCAATTTCAGGACTTGAAAAAAAACCATAAATACCAAAAATGAAAAAAGAGGTATTTGTTATAAATTGCGAAATAAATGCATCTGCAATGATTTGACGTCTAATTGAGTTGTCACCAAGATTCTTTTTAGACATTTTTGGCACAAATCAAGGAACAAATTTTTTTCTCAAAACAAATGCGACAATAATTCCAAAAGAGCCAACTAAATTAGCTGAAAATGCAGATAAAATTAATAATCATTTATTTTCGCCTATAAAATTATAAGTATGATTTGCTACTACAATTCCTATAAAAATAGCATTAAAAAAAATTTTTCCTATTAAATCAAAAATTTGTAACAAATAACCTTTGCGCTCAACAGATAGAACTTGTTGATAAATAGGCGAAAATAAAAATGAAAAAAAACTTGAAAACCCAGCTGCCAAAATTATACAAGTGCTAATTCAGCCATCTGTAGTATTGCCAATATTTATTGCAAATGGATAAACAAGTGCTAAAATTAACAAAGAAATAAATGCAATTGATCCTCTAGTACGATATTCATATAATGATCTTTGCATCAATTCATTTGCAAGAACATAATTTTTTTTTGATAACGGTTCATATAAACGATAAACAGTTATTGTATTTATGGTTCCTAAAATTAATGTCACATAAGGAATCATTGCAGTTGCAATATTAAGAAATCCATAATTAGAAGTGCCTAAAAATTGATTTGTAATATAAGCAGTTAAAAAAGAAACTACTAATGAAATAATATTAACAATGAAACTTATATAAGTATTTTTAAGTGCAATTTTATATTCTGACATAACGATAAAATTTGAAAAATTATAAATTATTTAGAATTGATAACTTGATTTAATTTTTTGATGTAAATTTTTCTTATTATTCAAAAAACAAAACTAAATTTTAAACAACAATAAATTATTTTATTCAACAATGATAAATTAGATATTTTGTTATTGTTTTTGCGCAATCACCATAAAATAAATAATTTAACAATAACAATTTTAAAAGAAGGTTTTTTATTTAATATAAAGTGAGATTCTCAAACATAATATTGTGCATTATCCAATTTAACATTTAAATTATTATTTGAAATTCCTTCTTTTGTATATTTATGACAAATAACAGGTTTAATTTTGTTTGTAGGTAAATCATAATACTTAGATAATAAAGCAGTTTCAAAAACTTGATTTTCAAAGTTTAAAAAAGTTTTATATCAAAGTTCATTATTTAAAATTATTTCTGAATTTATTAATAAAAATTTATCACCAATTTTGCCTTTTTTAAAATAAAAATAACTTAATGATTTATGATTATCAATAAAATTATCACCTATAATTTTATTTGAATTAATATCAACTAAATTGTCAGCAACATAAACAAAATTTTTATCTAATGAACTTTGACTTAATTCTATTAATTCATTTGAATTTAATAACAATTCATCTTTATCATCAACCATAAACAATCAATCATTTATTTTATTATCAATAATTAAATTCAAAAATGATTTAACTTTACCAATATTATTCTTATTATCAATAGCTAAAACATTTTTTAAGTGTAATTTATCTTTTATCAAAAAACCTGAATCACCAGAATCATTAATAAAAATAAAATTTAAATCTGGGTTTTTTTCAGCAAAAGACACTCATTTATTAAAATAAATATCAAAATTTTTAGAACAAATAATAAACTTCATTATTTAAACGTTTATAAAAAACGTAAAACGTTTTTAACGATCATTAACTCTTCGTTTGTTCTGATTTGATATAAATTATATTTTGAATCATGATTATTAAATTGTTTTATATCACCATATGACAAATCACTTAAAATGTTTTTATCAAAATTTAGATTTAACAATGGTAACGATTCTAATATTTTTTCAATTATTTTAAATGCGTTTTCACCAACTCCAGCAGTAAAAATTATTCCATCAATTTTTCCTTCTAATTGATTGGCATAAGTAACAACATAATTAGCTACTCTTTGAGCATACATGTCAATAGCAATTTTATTTTTTTCAGAATCTTTAAATACATCACGCATATCTGAACTACCAGTTAATGCAAATAAACCTGATTTTTTGTTTAAACTGTTCGTAATTTCATTTGGTGAACTATTTAATTGTTGACATAAATAATCAATAACTGCAGGATCAATATCTCCAGATCTAGTCCCCATTATTAAACCTTCTAATGGTGTGAATCCCATTGATGTATTATATGATTTGCCATTTTTAACTGCACAAATTGATGCCCCATTACCTAAATGACAAATAATTAAATTTAAATCTTTTTTATCTAAAAATTTTTGCATTTTTTCAGTTATATAATGAAAAGAAGTCCCATGCGCACCATAGCGACGTACTAGCAATTCTTTTTCTCATTCTTGTGGAATAGCGTATTTATAATTTTTTTCTGGAATAGTCATATGAAAAGTTGTATCAAAAACAGCAACATTTTTGCAACCAGGTATTAATTTCGATAAATCACTAACAACATCAGCTTCATGTTTATTATGTAAAGGAGCTAATTTTGCGAATTCATATATCTTATTTAATTTTTCTTCATCAATTAATACAGAATCTTTAAAATAATTAGCACCTTGTACAATTCGATGACCAGCACCAATAATTTCATTAAAATCTTTAATAATATTTAAACTAATTAGATGATCTAAAATACATTGCAATGCAGATTTATGATTTGGTAAATCAACTTCTTTTTTAATTTTTTCATTTGAATCTACTACAGTCATTTCGAAAACGCCATCAATAAAAATTCGTTCACACAAACCTTTAGACAATAATTTCATTGATGTATCAAATAATTGAAATTTAATTGAACTTGAACCGGCATTTAAAACTAAAATTTTATCCATATTTTTTACCTAACGTAATTATCTTAAACCTTTGTCAAAATGAGTGCCTGCAGCTTTTGGCCCTTTTATAAATCTTCCAAATAAAACCATAACTAATAAAGTTAATATAAATGGAATCATCTTTAACAAGAATCCATCTGAAATATTTGGTAAATTGGCTTGTTTAGTATAAGTTAACAATAAAGCAAAAATTAATCCTAAAAATATTGATGGAAGAATTTTTCATGAACTAACAATCATTAAGGCTAATGCCATAAATCCTAAGCCATCAACATCTCCAGTAAATCCTTGACCTGAAATTGAAAATGCAAAAAAAGAGCCTGACAAACCAGCTATAAATCCAACAAACATTAAACCTAATCATTGATATTTATAAACATTAAGACCTTGTGCATCAGCAGCATTAGGATTTTCACCACAAGATCTATATCTTAAACCTAACTTTGTATAATTCATAACAATATAAATTATTGCTATAACCAAAATACCTATTAAAAAACAAATTAATGATTCCAATCTTAAGTCATTTCCGGGGTTGATACCTAAATTTGTTTTTGGATTATATTGATTAGATAATGTAGGAATTTTAAACAATGGCATAGCACGATCGTTAATAACTAATCCTATACCTGTAGCTAATAAATTAATACCAGTTCCTGCAATAACATGGTCAGCTTTTAATTTAACAGTAGCAAATGCAAACAAAATACCGACAAGCGTTGAAAGCAATGAAGAAATTAAAAAACTTGCCAAAAAAGTTCATTGATATGATGAACCATCATTTCCAATAACATTTTTAAATATTATTGAAAACATCATAAAAAACAAAGCACCAAATGTCATCATTCCATTTATGGCTATATTAACAATTCCTACTCGTTCAGATAAATATCCACTAATGATTGCTAAAACTAAGGCAGGACCTAAAATCAATCAAACGTTTAATAATTGCATATTTTTATGATCCTTTCTTTGATATAGACAATTTATTTATATTTTCTTTTAATTCTTCAATTTTATTTAACAACATATTTCTGACTTCAATATCATCGATGGACAATAAATATTTATTCATTTTTTCCAAATCTAGTTTTCAATTTTTAAAATTAGCAGTTTTGTTATTAAGAATTTGGTTATTTCAAATATTAATCAATTGAATTATTGCATTTTGTTTGATTTTAGAATCGATTGAAATCGTGTGTTTTTCTAATTGTTTTAATATATCGGGGTTTAAATTTTTTAATGTTCATTCTTTTATTCTTTTTTTATCTTTGTTTCAAGAAGATATTGATGGAATCTTATTGTTATCAATTTTTTGTGTGTATTCAATAATAAAGTTATAAGCACAAGAATAATTAAATTCTTTTTTAATTTCTTTTTTTCTTTCAAAATATTCTTTATAAATTTCTTGTTTTTTAAGTTTATATATAAACTCATTGTTTTCATTTTTTAAAAAGTATATTCCTAATCACTTGTAATATATTTTCAAAATTCATGTATTTCATTTAGATTTTTTTTCTAAAGAATCTCCAAAAAGTTTTTTATTCACTATTTCATTTTTTTGTTTTGCAATATTGAAATAATATCTTTCGACGTTAGAGCCCATATAATTTTCAAAATTTAAATAATTTTCACTATTTATTTTTCCATATTTTGATAAATAATATCATCTTCACGGTTTTAAATATAAAGATAATTGATATATAGCAATTATGTACATCATAATTCCAGTAACTAATGAAATTGTTGAAGAAGGTAATCCTGCCGGTGCAGCACCAACATTAATGAATGAAAATAAAATTGAAATTATAAAAATAGCAATCGGATTGTTTAAAGCTATTAAACCAATTGCAATTCCATTAAAACCTTCAGGGGGGGTTGCATTTAAAGCGAATCCTCCAGAGGTATTAAAATTTAAATAATTTGATTGTCCTGTATAAACAACAGCACCCAAAATTCCTGCAATAACTCCTGAAATTGCAAATGAACTTAATTGTAGTACATTTTCATTATATCCGAAATACTTTGCTGATGTTGATGATAAACCAGTTGTTTTTAATTTATGTCCGAAAACTGTAAATTTCATCAAAAATCAAATTACTAATATTGTTATGACTGTAAAAACAATAGATCATAATCATCCACTGCCTAAAATAAAATTACTAGAACCATTTGATGGAATTAAAAAAGAAAACCCTGGCGGCAGTGGATTAGATTGAAAATAACTACCATTATTTAAAGCCTTTTCATCTAAATCAAAATTGTAAATTAAATAACCAACAATAAACAAAACAATTCAATTTAATAAAATTGCACTAACAACTTCATTTACTTTTAAATATATTTTTAGCAATCCAGTTGTTAAAGCAACAGCAGTTGCTCCAATAATACATAATAATACAGTTATTATTTGTCCGCCTTGCCCAACTTTAGAAGTTAAATCAGTTGGTATTGCATTAATAATCAAAAATGCAGTAGATGCACCAGCCATCATTTGGCCTGATATACCAATATTAAAAATACCAACATTCATAGCAAATGAAAATGCCAAACCAGCTAAAGTGTATATTGCAATTTGATAAATAAAATTTTGTGTATTACCTGTTGATTTAAATAAATTAGTAAATATTAAAAAGAAATTTTGAGTTCTAATACCTAAACTAGAGATAATAATTAACGATAACAACAAACCTATAATAATAAAAAAGATTACAGATAAAATTCTACGTCTTGTTGAAATTTGTGAAGATTTAAATAAGTATTTATCAGTTCAAATGTTTCAGATATTTTCTTTTTTAAAATATTTGTTTTGTTGCATATTTTATAATTCCTATTTAGCAATCAATTCACCAATTTTTTGGCGTGTCATTTCTGCTCGTGATCCAATGCCAACTATATTATTACGACTCATTACAGCAATTGTGTCAGCTAATGATAAAATTTCATCTAATTCATATGATATTAAAATAACAGCATTGCCCTTATTTTTTTCTTCTAAAGCACACTTATGAATATATTCAATTGCCCCAACATCTAAACCTCTAATTGGTTGAACCATTAATAATAATTTATGGTCTTTAGTCATTTCTCTTCCGACAATTAATTTTTGCTGATTTCCTCCAGATAAAGATCTTGCTTTCGCTGAACCATTTGCAGTTCCGCGAACATCAAATTTTTCAATAATTTGATCTGCATATTGACTAATTTCAAATTCAACAATAATTCCTAATTGACTAAATGGTTTTTTAGAAATTAAATTATTAACAGCATTTCTTCTACAAGATTGATCTAATGTTAAACCATGTTTATGACGATCTTCAGGAACATGACTTATACCCATATCAATTCGTTTATTAATAGATAATTTTGAAATGTCTTTTCCTAAAAAAAGAATGTTGCCTGGCTTAGATATTTTTAAACCCGAAATATATTCAGCTATTTCAGTTTGACCATTTCCTTCTACACCAGCAATTGCAAAAATTTCTCCAGACCTTACAAAAAAACTATTTTTACTTACTGTGTTATGAACATTTTTTTCTTCTTCTATGTTCATTTTTTTATTTGTAAAAAAATTTTTTAATTTAAATAAGAATTTATGAATTTTTTGTTCTAATGAATTGAAAAAAAATTCAAATGGTGGAACATAATTTAAATCTAAATCTTTAACTTCTAAAATTTTTACATCTGATGAAACTAAACCGTTATTTTTAGTTTCAACAATTTTTCTTCCAACCATTAGTTCAGCCATTAACTCAATAGAAGTGTTTTTAACGTCTATTGTATCAACATATTCTCCTTTTCTAATAACTGTTGCTTTATCTGCAATTTCTTTTATTTCATGCAATTTATGGCTAATTAGAACAATAGTTTTTCCGCTCTCTTTAAAAATTTTTAAAATATTCAAAAAAGATTTAATTTCATCATCAGATAAAACTGCTGTCGGTTCATCAAATATCAAAATATTTGAATCACGATATAACACTTTTAAAATTTCAACTTTTTGCTGTTGCCCAACAGTTAAAGTTGAAACTTTTTGATTCAAATTTAAATTAAATCCATATTTAGAAATTAATTCATTCAATTTTTTTTTCGCTTTAGTTCTAGTTAAGAAACCAAATTCATTTTTATCTTCTGAACCTAAAATAACATTATCTATAATTGAATAATTATCAATCAATTTGAAATGTTGGTGAACCATACCAATGTTATATTTAGCAGCATCTTTAGAAGAACTAAATTTAACTTTCTGTCCCCCTATGTATATATCACCTTCATCTTGTTCATACAATCCAAACAAAATTGACATTAATGTTGATTTTCCTGCACCATTTTCCCCAATTATTGCATGAATAGAATTTTTTTCAACCAACAAATTAATTCCGATGTTAGCTTTGATTCTTCCATTATTAAACGATTTATGAATATTAATCATTTCAAATGCATATTTATTATGATCAATTTGTAGTGAATTAGAATCCATAAAGATTAATAACCTTTTTAAATCAAACACTTTATATTTTGATATTACAATAAAAAAACTTTTTATACAAATTTTAATTAAAAAAAATACTCAAATATGAGTATTTTTTTTAGTAAAAGTTAAATTTATATATCTTTTTTTTCTTCTGTGGAGTTATCATCACCAAATATTCTATCTGCATCTTCAGAAGAAAATTGTGATAATCAAGCATCAGCATCAAATTCATCAGCTTCCTTATTGCCAAAACTAAGATCAACGCTATCAGATTTATTAGAATCAGGATCTGATTCGTCAACAATTCAATTGCCGTTTTCATCATAATCCCCAGCATATCAATCTCAGTTTTTGTCTGCATCATAATAACCAAAATTTAAATTACCTACATATTTATTGAAATCAATATTACCTTCTGAATCTGCATAAATAACTGATTCAGGAGCTTGCTCAAAATTAGGAGTAGGAACTCAATTATCTTCGTCATCAAAATAACCAGATCAACATCAAGAACCAGAACCATCATAATAACCATAATCAAGATTTCCAACAAATTGTTCTCAAAATTCAGGTTTTTTTGTTTCAGTTTTTTGTTGAACTACTTGTGTTTCCTCAATCTTTATTTGAGTTGTAGGTTCTTTATTAATAGATTCTTCAACTTTTGGAGCTTCATCAAATGAAATATTATTTTCTAACTCTTGAGAAAAAATTTCTTCTTCTAAAATTGTTTTTTCTGTTTTTTCTTGATTATTTGCTTGGCTATTTTTTTCATTTTCCAAATCAATTGATGCGTTTGGTTCTTTTTTTTTAGAATCTTCTTCTAAATTTTCAATAGTTGCTGATGATTCATCATTTTTTGTTTCATCTCGATCAATAGATTCATCTATTGATTTTTTAGTAACACTTTCATCATTATTGTTTTCAGAAATTATAGAATCTTCATTTTGTTTTTCTGGTTGTTCACTAACTTCTTCTTTAATATCATTAGTAATAGATTCAATTTGTGGTTCTTCTATTTCAATTTGATCATTTTCTTCAACTTGTATATCTAAAGTTTCAGTCAAAGGTTCAGATTGAATATTTTCTATTTGTTCATCTACAACTAAATTATCTTCTAATAAAATTTTAGGTTCTTCAGAAGGTTTTGTATTTTCAATTATTTGAGTTGGTGTTGGGATTTGGTTAACAACAACTTGTTGTTTTTCGACTGTTTTGACAGGATTAACAATTTCTTTTGTTTGAGATTGTATTGTAGTTTCTTTGATATTAGAAACTTCTTCTTGATTTAATTGTTCTTTATTTTTATTTTCAATATTTTTAGGTAATTCAATTAATAATTCAGGTTCTTTAGAAAAATTATTGTTTGTAGCAACATCATTCAAAGAAGCATTTAAATTATCTTTAATTGCAATTGTTGGCGCTACATTAGATTTAGTAATATTTTGTTTTTCTAAACTACCTGGTTCTGCAGTTCAAACTCATTTTTTATTATCATCATAATAACCATAAAATTCATTTCCAACAAAATCCAATGGGTTATAAGAATCTAAAATGTTTTCAACTTTAGATGAGTCAATTTTTTTAACAGGCAATTGCGAATTAGGTAATGATTCAGATTTAACAATTAATCTTGAATAATTATTAATAACATACTTATCTGAAGTTGGATCAGGAATTCAATTACAATTTTGATCAAATACTCCATCTCAAATTCAAATACCTTCTTCACGATGTCCATATTCAGGATTATCGATTAATCTTTTTCAAAAAGTGCTATCAGTAGAATTTTGTTTAATTAAACCTGTGTGAATAATAGGCAAAGTTGGCATTTCACTTGCACTTGAATAAGGATGTCATTTCGCTAAACGATCAAAATATCCTAATCAATGTCAAACTTTATTATTGTAAAAACCATACTTAGGTTTACCTACAAGTGCTTCTCAAAAACGTTGAGCCGGATTAGATTTAGCTAATTCTAAAAATTCATCTACTTCTTCTAAATCATTTTTTATTTCATTTATTTTATTTTTTCTAAGATTTTCTCCAGCAATAATTTCATTTGCTATTGATGAATTTTGATTTCTTTCTTGTTGGGAAAATAAATTTGAAAAATTTAAATTAGAACTATTAATTTGGTTTGTAAGTAAATTTTCATTTGTTAAATTAGAATATTCATTTAAATTTTTATTTACAGAATTATCAAATGCTGGCACAATTGAATTTTGTAAATTATTTAAATTTGGTAAATTTGAAGTTATAGGGTTTTCTACAAGATTAAAATCATTTTCTGAAATATTTAAAGTGTCAGATGGTTCTAAATATTCTTCATCTGCATCACTTAAATTACCCCTATTTTTTTTATTATCTAAAGCTATATAATCATCTTTTAACAAACGATCATGCAATTTGTTAATAATTTCTTGTTGTTGAATAACTTGCTTTTGTTGGCGACTTAAAATATCATTTTGCATTGCCATTTGATTTTGAAAACTATTCATCAACTTACTAACTTGACTAACCAAATTGACAAGAGAATCTCCTTGTTGTTTTTGTTCTAGAGTTATTAATGAATTTTGATTAGCATTTTGTTGCATCATTTGAGAATATGCAAACATAGGATTACTAGATTGGGCTAGCATTTGTTGTTGTCAAAATTGATTTTGTTGATTCATCAAAAATGCACGATATTGCATTAATTGCAATTGATTAGCAAATTGCATTTGTTGTTGTAATTGTTGTTGAAATGATAAATTTTGTTGTGCAATATTGTTATTTTTAAAATTGCTATTTAAATCATTTGAATTAAAACTATTTTGTTTTTTGTTATTTGTGTTCATATTATCATCTATCTCAGAAGTAGAAAATTGTATAAATTTAGTAGAAGCTGGTAAATTAATTGGAACATCAGGAACAATTGAATTATTTGATAATTTTTGAAAATGCTTTTGATAATTATTTTGTGTAATTTCTTTTGTGTAATTTATTGGATTAGATGTATCAAATATTGGAGTATTCAATTTTAATTTTTTTAAAGTTGAATTTTTACCTGAAATATTAGAAGATTCAAACTTTATTTTATTCTTAAGATAATTCTGATAACTTGATGACGAATCTAAATTATTTTTTTCAGATATTCCAGCATCATTATTTTTTTTAGATTTGTTATTATTAAATTTCATATACTAAAGTTTGTATCTATCCCTTAATACTAAAACAAAAAATCAAATATTTTTTACACAAAAAATTATGAAAATAAATCATAATCAATTTATATATATTGTTTAATAATTATAATATTTAAATTTTAAAAAAAATTAAAAAAGCATATGTAATCAAAACATTGAAAAAATTTATCTATTTTTGTTCACTTAAATTTTTTACCTTTTTATACTTTTTTATTAAATTTTCTTTAACTTTTTTATCTATTACAGCACGTTTTATTTTTTGTTTAATTTTGTGAACTTTTATTTTTACTTTCTTTTTATGATTGGGTTGAACTTTTTTATTTTTTGATTGATTATGGATCTTTTTAATTAATTTTGAATATTGTTCATTATGATGATTTTTATTTTGAGTGCTTTTATAAGCAATAGTATGACGAACTAGTTCGTTTTGTTTATTGATTTTTAATGGAATTCAAATAATCCCTTTTTTTGATAAGCGTTTCAATTGAAATTCATCTTTAAAATCATACATAACATATGATTCACCTAAATATTTTGAACGACTAGTTCTTCCAGATCTATGAATATATCAAATATCATCTTGAGGTAAATTTCAAGAAATTACATGTGAAACACCATCAATATCAATACCGCGTGATGCTAAATCAGTTGTAATTACATATGTTGCTTTTAAACTATTAATTTTTTTAAATGCTTGCTTTCTTTCTGAAGGCAACAATTTACCATGTAAAGCAATAGTTTGGATACCATGGTTTGTAAATCATTGTTGAATAAATTCAATATCTTTATAATTATTCACAAATATTAAACATAAATAAGGTTTAATTTGATTAATAATAACTTCGAGGTTATCAAATTTATTATTGCTTTTGCTTGTAACCAAAAAATGTTTTACTTTTTCATTTACTCATATAGATTTTGTGACATTAATAATGTTCGGATTATCTATTATTTTTTTAAACTTTGATATCACATCTTGATGTAATGTAGCACTTAATACAATTTCAGTAGCATGATAATTTTGTAACCGTTTTCTTAATTGAATATATTCGTTTAAAAATGAATTATCAATAAACATGTCCGCTTCATCATAAACAATGTATTTTAAAAATTTATATAAATTTAACCCTTTTTTTAACAAATCAAGTAATTTGTGAGGGGTGGCAACTAAAATTTGACCTGTGTTTTTTTCAATTTTATTTTTTGTATCATTTGAATTGTATCCCCCAGCCAAAAGATGTGTTTTTAGTCGAGAATCATATTTTGAAAAATTGGAAAGAACGTTTTTGATTTGTGTTGCCAATTCTCTAGTTGGGCTAATTATAATAGCTTGAATTTCATTTATATTTAAATTAATTTTTTCAAGAATGGGCAACAAGTAAGCTAATGTTTTTCCTGTTCCAGTTTGCGAAATAGCAATAACATTTTTATTTTTTAATAAAAGCGGAATAACTTTTTCTTGTATGGGAGTTAATTTTTTAATCCCCATTTCATTTAATGTTGATTGAATGTAAATTTGAAAATTCATATTTATTTTGAATACAATCTTTTAATAAAAATTAATATTCAAATTTTAATATTTAAATTTACTTCGAACTAAAATTTATTTAAGTTCAACTAATTTACCATTTTGATTTTTTATAGGAGATTTATAAGAAATAGGTTTTTTAAGTGTTGAATTTAAAGATTTTTGTTTATTTAACGAATTTAAATTTTTGTTGTTCGCACTATGAATTAAAGGTTTTTTAATAGAATCATTAATTTTTACAGGTTTCTTCTTTTGAACTATCATTGCAGGTCTATTCTTTTTAGAATCGCTTATTAATTTTTTAAATACTGCGCCAATAGCAAAAGTAAGAGTATCCATTTTTTTAATAGTCAATTTGTTTAATTTACGATTCTTGTTAACTGGTATACCAATTCCTAAACCTAAAATTAAAATTGTAGCAGTTGCAACTCCAACAACAATACTTATTAAAGCAATGTTTGATAAATGATTTTTAGGTAATACTTTCCCTTGAATATCAAGTTTATTAGGATTTTTAAAATCAATTTCAAGTTCTCCATTATCATAACCACTAAATATTCCTTTTGTAGTGGCATAAAAATTAGAATTATGGATTTTTTTCATGATTGTATAAAATTTATATGAATAATATTCAGGATATGTAACATTTGGATTGTAAATAGAATCTGCATGAGTTTTCATGATAAATTCATTCGGTTTGATAATTGAATTATCTATAGGAAAAAAATTTTCTACAGAATGAACTCCTTCTGTCAATAGAACATTTCAATTTGATGCTTGATAAAAATTGATTTTTTCTAATGGCGAATCAAATTTTTGAATTCGGTATGTGGGACTACCTGATTGTATACCACCATAACTTAAGTATACAGCATATTTAGTTAACAAAACTCTTTCTGTAACACAATAAACATTATCAGAAGTTCATGTATCATTTTGTGAAGATGGAGATCAAACTTTTACAAATTGTCTATAATCATTAAAGGTGCCTTTAGTTGTAACTAAAAAATTGTTTGATCCTGAAATGATATTCTCTTGTGTGAAATTCATATTAGTTAAATAAATTTCTCCATCAATATTTATCACACCTTTTAAAGTTACAAGATAAGTATCTTGAATCATTAAAACATCTTTTTTTGAAAGATTATTGATATATTCATCATTAATATCACTATTGGCATTTTTAGATATCTTTAATTTTTTTCCATCAGAAAAATAAACACCTTTAGTTGTTACAATATAATTAGCTGAAATATCAATATATTCACTTTTATTTCAAACACTTAAATCAAAAACTGTTTGTCCTAATGTATAAGTATAAATATTATTAGTTGTTGCCAAAATATAATCTGATATTCCTAAAATATCATTATTAGTTAATTCTTTAGTTAAGGGGTAAACTTGAAATCTATCACTACTTGTATAGATGATAATGCATTTTTTAAAGACTAAAAAACATTCAGAAGCAGCTAAAATATTCTCTTTGGAAATTTCGTTTCCAATATAGTTTGAATCAACCTTTTTGCCAGATACACTATATATTCCTTCTTTTAGAACTAAAATTGTTCCATTAGCCATAATGAAATCATCTTTAGTCAATTTTAATCAATAATCTTTTGCAATTGGCGTATTATCATAAGCATATATGCCATACTTTGTTACAACAAAATAATCTGATATTGCATACAAATCATCTTTTGTTAAAAAATTAAAATCTGAATTTCCTAATTTTTCTTTTTTGTAGTTATATACACCTGATGTTGTAGCAATAATACCTCTTGATACACCTAAAATATTTGATGGTATAACTTTTGCTACACTTATTGGAATTTTTAACTCATTAGCGTTGCTAGCTTTAATTATTAAATTTCCTGAACCATTTTTTACACCATATAAAATTATAGATTCATTGTTTAATTTAAAATCAAAAGCATTTGTATCATTAGAAACCGAAACGTTTAATAATTTATCAAAATTAGTAATATCTAATTTAGTGGCATTTTCAAGTTTTTTTAATAAAAACAATGTACCACCTCTAGCATCAGGGTGGTTTGAAATATTTGTTTCTATATTTATGAGTTTGTTATTAATAATTTGAGATTTTTCATTTTTGACAATATTTTGATCAAAAGAATTCAAATTAGAATTTCAAAGCCTTTTTGATAGTAAAGGAACTAACAACAAATTTAATAAAAGAAAAGCGGAAATCAAAAAAGCAAAAATAGATTTTTTTATATTTTTATTCATAAGATTTAAGTAATTTAAGAAATTTAGTATTTTTTAATTAGCTATTTAAAAATTTATTAATATTTAAGTTAAACTTGCAAGCAACAATTTTATTTTAAAAAATCAAAACAAAATTTTTAAAATAATATCATAATTGTCCAATTTTGTAAATAAAAAACAAATTCATAGTTAAATAACAACTACAAATTTGTAATTTAAAAACAAATATTTATTTTTAAAAAATAATTAGTGATTATTTTTTCTTATAAACAGGTTTAATATTTTTGAAAGTGTTTCATCCTTCATATTTTGCAAACTTGTTTAATTCAATTTCAATCTCAATTAATCTATTATATTTTGCAATTCTTTCAGAACGAGACATTGAACCAGTTTTAATTTGACCAGTTTGCATTCCAACAGCTAAATCAGCAATAGTTGTGTCTTCTGTTTCTCCAGATCGGTGAGAAACAACTGCTGCTCAATTTGCTTTTTGAGCTAATTTAATAGTTTGAATAGTTTCAGTTAATGAACCAATTTGATTTAACTTAATCAAAATTGCATTTGTTGTTTTATTTTTAATACCATCTTGAGTTAATGTAGGATTAGTACAATAAGTGTCGTCACCTACTATTTGAACAGATTTACCAATTTCTTTTGTTAATAAAGCCATACCTTCTCAATCATGTTCACTTAAACCATCTTCAATTGATACAATAGGATATTTTTTAACAAGATCTTTTAAATAATTAATCATTTCTCTTGTTGACAAAGTAGCTTTTTGTTGACTCAAAACACCTGCTTTTAATGCTTTTTTGAAAATATATTTTTTAGATTCTAGATCATAAAATTCACTAGCTGCTACATCTAAAGCAAAACTTACATCTGAACCCGGTTTGTAACCAGCTTTTGTTACAGCTTCAACCATTAAATTTAATGCATCTTCAGCTGATTTAAGATTAGGTGCAAAACCACCTTCATCACCTTTGTTAGTGTTAAATTTTTTTGATTTTAAAATTGATTGTAAACTGTGGAAACATTCGCTTGCAATTTTCAAAGATTCTTGTAATGTTTTAGCTCCTAAAGGCATAAACATAAATTCTTGAAAGTCAATTGTATTATCAGCATGTGCGCCACCATTAATAACATTCAACATTGGAACAGGTAATACAAATTTATTAGTAGGTACTTTAGCAACTTTTTTAGCTATGTATAAATATAAAGGCATTTTTAATTGATTCGCAGCAGCTTTTGCAGTCGCTAATGAAACAGCCAAAATTGCATTTGCACCTAATTTAGATTTGTTTTGTGTTTTATCAATTTCTAACATCGCTTTATCAATCAATGTTTGTTGGTCAGCATTGAATTTTTTAACTAATTTTGGAGCTATTAATTTATTAACATTATTTATAGCTTTATTTACACCTTTACCAAAATACTTTGTTTTATCTCCATCGCGCAATTCTAATGCTTCTTTTTCACCTGTTGAAGCACCTGAAGGCACCATTGCTTTGCCTGTTGCTCCACTAGCTAATGTAACATCACAAGCAACAGTTGGAAAACCACGTGAATCAAAAACTTGGTATGCAAAAATTTTAACAATTTGCATAGAATTACTTTTTTTAGATTTTGTTGCAATCATAATAAAATCCTCATCAATGTTTTATTTAAATAGATAAAATTAAAAGAATAAATTACTTTAAAAATTATAATATTTTGCTATTAATTTTAATTAATAAATTAGTTGTTAATATGCTCTAGCAAAATATACTCATGATTTTGCGGGCTGTTTTGTAAAGACACAAATTTCATTATTTATAGGCAAATCTACAATGCAACGAATTGTTGCACCTGTCATTTTTTTGATTTCTTGTTCATCATTATCAGAACCATTTCAAGGAGCCAATAAAACTTTTTGATTATTTAATTCTTTTTTAAAAGATTCAAAATCATAAACTTTAGTAATTTGATTTTCATAACGAATTAAAACTTTATCATATAAGTTTTGATCATAAGAACTTATATTTTCGTCAATATGTGATTTTACTTCATTTATTTTTAATGAAATTTTTTTTACATTATTTCTTCATTTGATTACAACTTCATTATTTTTTAAATCATTTGGTCCTAATATTATTACCACTGGTGTTCCATATATTTCTTGTTGATTAATTTTAAAACCAATAGAATTATTTGAAGAATCGATTTGAACTCTATAACAATCTTTTAGAGAATTTAATATTTCATTAGCTTTTTCTATAATTTGAGGATTTTTATTTGCCATCAAAGTTAAAATAACAATTTGAACTGGAGCAACTTTAAATGGTAAAACTAATCCATTATCATCTCCATGACTCATAATTAAAGCACCAATAATTCTTGTTGATAATCCCGCTGACATAGTGTGAACTAAATCATAAGTATTATTTGAATTTTGAAATTTAATATTAAAAGCTTTTGAAAAATTTTGACCTAGATTGTGAGTAGTTGCAGATTGCAATGCCTGACCATCTGGCATAATAGTTTCTAATGTATGTGTTGTTATTGCACCCGCAAATCTTTCATTAGGACTTTTAAGACCATTTAATGTTGGTATCATCAAAATTTCATTAATTAATTTTTTATACACATTATGAACTTTATCAACCATTAATTTACAAGATTTTTCATCTATAAATGCACCATGCATTTCTTGTCAATAAAACTCGCTATTTCGCAAAAATGGTCTAGTGTTTTTTTCAACTCTAAAAACACTACATCATTGATTATATAACAAAGGTAATTGATTATAATTTTGTAAAATTTCACTTCACAATTTACAAAATGCTACTTCAGAAGTTGGGCGTAAAACATAAGGTTCTTGTAAATTTTCATAACCTTTAGATTGAATTAAAAATAGTTCTGGTTTAAATCCTTCAACATGATTTGCTTCTAATAATAAATCACTATAAGGAAATAAACTTGGTAACGCTACATTAACAATATTTAATTCTTTAAAGAATAAATTAAGTTGTTTTTGAATTTGTTCTCATATTCCTCAACCTCGAGGAAGAAAACTCATAAAACCTTTAATTGAACTATAGTGAATTAATTCTGCTTTTTCAACAACACTAGTATATCAATCACTTAATGAAGTTTGTTGACTAACAATTTCATAATTTTTTTTCATAATATATCATTCATTTGTATCAAACAAAATTTATTTTGGAATGCTAGTAGCTATAATTGCAGCTATGGAAATTGCAATAATTACTACTAGAATGGTAATACTAATTCAAAGACGAATTTTCTTAGTTTTATTGTTTTTATTATTAATTTCTTGTTGATTTGACATTTAAAATACTTATTAATTATTAATTTGTATTAACAATTATATAAACATTATCTTTAATTGTTAAATAAAATTTAAATATAAATTAAAAACTAACGTTGCATTAATTTAGAAGGTTTTCTTAAATTTTGTTTAATTTCATTTTCATATTTGCCCATTCTTGTATACATATGAATTAAACTAACAACAATATTAATGCTACTAGCTAAAATTGTACATGTTGGGAGCAATCAAATAAAACAATTCATTGCAGTTTCAGAAGATGCTAAAGTAGGGTTATTTGTCGCAATAGCATTACTTGCACTTTGAAAAATAAATAAAAGTGGAATAAATAAAATTATATTTTGTAATATAGCAACAAATCAAGAAAAAGAAATTCTTTGAGTTGATTGAAAATAAAGTTGTCCTGTTGTACCTAAAGCTAAAAAAACAGCTTGCAACATTGTAATTCTCAATAAATATGTTGTGTACTCTAAATTATTTGTTTGAACATCAAATAAATTTATTAAAAAAACATCACTTAAAGCAAAAGCAAACAAGGAATAAATAATAACACCATATACAATTGCAATTAAAAGAACATACCAGTAAATTTTTTTAATTGCATTGTAATCTTCTTTTCCATATTTGTAAGAAGCAACAGTTCTTCCGCCTTGGATCAAACCTCATACAGATTGGATAGCTAAATTGCTTATTGGTGTAACACTTCCAAAATATGATTGAAAAATATTAGGTGAAGTATCGTGTGTTATAGCATAACCACTACTATTTGTCATGTTGACTAAATAAGTTTGAAACATTGAATTAGAAAAACTAGCACTTGCATTTCTTAAAAAAGAAGCAACTCCAATTAAAATGATAATATTAAACAATTTTCATTTATATAATTTGAATCTTAAATTCTTTAAAATTAAATTGGTTTGATTTTTTTTCGTCAAAATTAAATTATATTCAACATAAGCTATAAAATTAACCATTCATCCAATAGCTGTAGCCAATGCAGAACCCATCAATGCTAATGATGCAAAAACAATTAAGATATAATCTAAAATAATATTTAAAACATTACAAAATGTTGGAACAATTGAAATAAATAATTGTCGTCCTTCACTTTGAGCCAAAAAATAATACATTTGACTCATAATCTGAAAAATATTGAATCCACAAAGAATGTAAACGTATCCTTGTGCCAAATCCACTTGAACATTTTGGGCATATAAATTAAATTTCTCAATTATTGGATTATCATGACTCGATGCAAAAGTTCCTTTTGCACTTGATGATAATCATAAAGGTGAAATGCCTAAAATAAAAAAAGAAACAAATAACCCTAAAATAGCATTTGCAATAAATCCTGTTGATCAAACTTCTTCGATTTCTTGAGCATTTTGTTTTGCTAGAGATTTTGCAAAAGAAACTGCTACACCCATACTAACTAATAGTGTTGTTGCAGTCAAAATTAAAGTAATTGGTGCGCTTATTGATATTGCTGAACGAACCAAGTCAGTTGGAGTAATTGCATTATCTTTAGCTTGTTGCAAATATGGTACTAATATATCTTCAGGAAATAATTTTTCTAATGTTAATCCATTCGGATTTAAGTTACTAGAAAAAGGAATAAACTTAACCATCATAATTTGATCAGAAAAAATATACATTGCTTGAAAAAAAGTTACAAGTAATGCAGGTAAAACAAACCTTAAAAGTAATTTAAAAACATTTTTATTTTCAAATAAATCTTTATGTAAAATTTTTTTTACTTTTGGGTTTAAAGTTTGTTTGCTATCAATTGATATTTCATTAGATGATAAATTATTTGATTTAGTTGAATTCATATAAATATATACTTAAATTTAAAAATTTAACAACTTATATTTTTATCATTTATTTTCTAAAATACTTAAAAAATTTACTAAATCTGTTTATTTTTAAAATATCTCTTAGTTTTTAATTTAGGTTTTTGAATTAATTCAAATGTTGTAATAGTTGAAGTAGTCAAAACTTCTTTTTGAATTACTGCATAAATTAGTTTATACAACTCTAAAACAATTCATGGAACTAAAGCTAAAACAAAACCTATACCAATTAAAAACCCACCTTGTGAAACTAAATTAGTAGGAATTTTTAATGCAAATGCAATTGGGGGTACAAATGCAAAAATAATAACAAATAAGATACTAATTAAAACAGCACTATAAACAATGTAATAATCTTTAACGTTGCATTTAAACAATGATTTAGATGACATTAAACTTAAGGCATGAATACTTATTCCAATAGATAATGCTATGAACGCAGTAGCAGAACCAGCGTATAAATCATTAAAACCTAAAGCATATAATCCATTGCTACCTGGAATAATTTGATTTGTTATTGGATCAAGTCCATTCATTGTGTTTCCAAATCAATGGTCTCTAGAATATAATGTGCCTAAAGCAAAAGCTATCATTGTAATCAATCCAAACAAACAACCTTGTCACAATAAATTAAAGCCCATTCTTCTTGCAAAAATACTTTCGTATTTGCTGTAAGGCCTACGAAACATTAAATTTTCTTGCGTTCCTTGTATACCAAGTGCAATTGCTGGAAATCCATCTGTTATTAAATTAATTACTAATAATTGGGTAGCTCCAAAAATATGCAAATCTACAGATGAACTTCACGTTCCAGTTGATTGGTCAAATATTTGTAAAGAACTTGAAAAAGCATATTTAAAAATTAATACCCCTAAAAACATAACCATAACTTCAGCAACACTGGATAATAGAACATTTTGAATAACTAATTTAATTGTTTGATAAACTTTTCGACCATTGCTAACTGAAGAAACAATAGTTTTAAAGTTGTCGTCCATAATAATCATGTCAGAAGCTTCTTTAGAAACATCTGTTCCTGTTATTCCCATAGCACAACCTATATCAGCCGCTTTTAATGAAGGTGCATCATTTACCCCATCACCAGTCATAGCAACAACTTGATCATTAGCTTGTCAAGCTTTAACAATTCTTAATTTATCTGACGGTGTAGCACGTGCATAAACACTATAGTTTACAACGTTTGTTTGTAATTCTTCATCAGTTAATTTACTTAATTCTTCTCCAGATATTGCTTCACTATCAATTTTAAGAATACCAATTTCTTTTGCAATAGCTTTAGCAGAATCTAAATTATCTCCTGTAATCATAACAGTTTTTATTCCTGCACCAATACATTCTTTAATAGCTTCTTTAACTTCTGGACGTGGGGGATCATACATTGCAAACAAACCAACAAAAGTTAAGTCATTTTCTAAAGAAGACTCATCGTATTTTTTATCTAAATGCGTAACATCTTTTATTGCTAATCCTAGAACACGATAAGCTTTAGAAGTTCATAATTGCATTTGTTCTTTAACAGCATTTAAATCAACATTTTTGCATTTATTAATTAATATATCAGGAGCACCCTTGACAATAGCAATTTTTTTACCATCAATTTCGTTTATAGATGTCATTAATTTGCGATCAGAATCAAATGGAATTGCATAAATTCTTGCAAATTTTTTATCTAGTTCTAATTTATTTAAATTATGTTGTCTAGCATAATTAATAATTGCTAATTCAGTAGGATCGCCGACTTCAAGATCTTTGTTATCTTTAGTTGTTACATAACTATTACTACACAGAATAAAATCACGTAATAAATTATTTAAATTTAAATTAGATTTATCTAAATCTAATTCTTTTTTATTTTGATAATCTCAAACACCAGTCAAAGTCATTTTATTTAATGTTAATGTTCCTGTTTTATCAGTACATATAACTGAAGTACTACCTAAGGTTTCTACAGAAGAAACTTTTTTAATTAAAGCATTTTGACTTGCCATTCTTTTGATACCCAATGACAAAATAATTGTTGTAAAAGCCCCTAAACCTTCAGGAATAGCAGCAACTGCTAATGATATTGATGTAGCTAAAGCAATATTTCATGTAGTTGCAATATTATTAATTCCTAAAATAAAAATTTGAATTAAAAATACTACAACAAATAAAACCAAACCCGAATATCCAAATATGTGGCCCAAACGATTTAATTTCAATTGCAATGGTGTCATAAAAACTTTTTGACTATCAATTAAATTTGCAATTCTACCAATTTGAGTATATGAGCCTGTAGCGATAACTTTACATTTTGCTTGACCATTAGTTACAATACAACCTGAAAAAACTTTATTTATTTGGTCGCCTAAATATGCATCATCAGAAACAATAGCATTTGCATTTTTATTTACTGCTAAAGATTCGCCCGTTAAAATAGATTCAATACAAGATAAATTAAATGATTCAAGTAAAATAGCATCAGCATTAATTTTATCTCCTGCTTCTAATAACATTAAATCACCAGGTACTAAATTTTCAGCATTGATTTTGACAATATTGTTATCTCTAATAACTGTTGCATAATTAGTCGATAATTTTTTTAATGAATTAATAGCTTTTAATGATTGTAATTCTTGCACGCCGCCTAGAATTACATACATTAAAATAACAATTAAAATAATGAATGGTTCAATTAAAGAAATTATAAGATTGTTATTGTTGAAATCCCATTTCAATTCAACACCTTCAACTATGAAAACAATAAAAGATGCCAAAGTTGCAATTGCCAACAAAAGAATCATAATATCTTTTAATTGTTTAAAAAAAATATAAAAAACACTTTTTTTCTTTTTTTCAGGAAGTTTGTTTAATCCATATTTTTTTATAGCCAAATCAACTTTTTCAGAAGTTAAGCCTTCATACTTAGAATCATTAACAATTTCTTCTTGAATATCTTTTGCATCAGATGTCAATAATAAATTATCGATTGTACCTTCAACAACTAGTTCATCCAAAATATCTTCAGATTCAGCTTTTTTCAAAACATCATCATTGACATGAATAATAGAAAATTTAGATTCTTCTTTGTTTTCCAAAGATGAATCTAAATCATTTTTTTCTATATTATTTAATTTATCATCCACAAGAAAAGCCCTCGTGAATAAATTTTAACAAAAAACGATTTTTTGAGTATTTATTTACTTAATTATCTTCTTGGACGATTTAATCAAGCTACACCTAGTGAATCAAACAAACGCTTGTCACCTGTAGTAAATTTAGTTTGTTCATTATTGACTTTGTTTTCATTTATCAAATTATTAATAGCTAGCCCTTGTGTTGAACTATCAGAAGCTTGGAAAGCAACAATAGATAAGAAAGTATCTAAATCTAAACCTAATCGTTTTTCATTAGTAGTACCATTAGAATCGTTTGCAGTAACTCAACCTTCTCCACCAATTTTTGATACATCTTCATAATTAATTTGCATTGCATATGCAGCAATTCTTGTTAAACGATTATTACCACTTTCAATTACCGGATCAGAAGATTGAACTTTAGTTGCTCGATCATTTACACTTGTTGTTGCCAAAGGTGCTTCTACTTTTTTATTACCAATAAATCCAGCAAATTTTGTGAAATAAGAATTTGAAGAACCATTCAATGCATCTATTTTTTCTTTTAATAAATTTTTCTTTTGACTAAATGAAAGTACAGGATTTCCATTTAAATCTGTTTGATAATATTGACTTAAATTTATGTTTGCGCGATTTTCAAGAGTTGCAGCAAGTTTATCTAATTCAGACAAAGTATTAATTCTTTCTAAATATTTAGATAAATTATCTTTTGAACTAAATGAACTTAATGAACCATTAGTTCCTGTAGTTCCATAATTTGTAAATAATTGAGATAATACATTTGAATCAATTCCTGGTGTACCATCAAAAATAATTCCATTGAATCCATATAAGTTAGTTGTAGTTTTAGTAGTACTGCCTGTTTGCCCATTAGAAGAAATTTCAGTTTTAGTGTAATAGTATGGATTAGAAGTATCGTTAAATGTATCAACAGTTGGGGGTACAGAACGTGTTTTCTTATTAGTGGTTGAATTTATTACATTGTATCAATTAGCATTGCTACCTTGTAAAAAATTAGGATTTGTTGAAAATTCAGTAATTGGATCAACAGGAGAAGAATTATTTGCACCATTAACAAATTTACTTGGATCTGCATGCATTGTTCAAGCAATTGCTGCATCTGTTCCTTCAAGAATAGCTTGTGTTAAAATGTTTTTAAAATTAACCAAATTATCTCTTAATAATCAATCTAATGTATATAATCATGTGTAATAACTAATTGAACTATCAGTTAATCAATTTTTATCAAATTGAATATCTTTGAAAGAACTTACAATTTTGTCTAACGAATCTTGATCTGTAAAATTACCAAATGAATATCTAACTGAAGAAGAATATCATTGTGGCATTCAATAATATCGATCAACAATAGATTTTAAAGTTGCATTATCAATCCCATAAACAAGATTATTAGCATCTACATTTGAAGAATTTGTAGTTGTAGTTTCTACAGCATTATAAATATTTTTAAAATTTTGATTGTTTTGGAAATAAGCATCTTTTATATTATTTGTAATCGCAGAATTTGAAATATTAGATTGTAATGATTGATTTAAAGCTAAATCATAAGTGCTATCATTTGAATTCACAAATAACACTTGTGCATATTCTGTTTTTGATTTATCTTGAACAGTTAATTTTAAATCTGTAACTAAAGTTGATGTTTTAGCTTTAAAATCTTGCAATTTAGCACGTGTATTATCTCTAATTGTTTTTAAAGAATCAGTTTGTGTTGGAGTTGCTTTTGAACCAGATGACGAACTATTATCAAAATTACCTTCATTAATGAAATATTTATTTAAACCAAAATAATTTCCATCCATTTGTCTAACATATGGTAATCTTGCAGCAATTCCAACTTTTTCTGGAGTAAAATTGGCTTCAAAATCTGAATAAGTTTTAGCTCAAGAATTTAACTTGTCATTTAAACTATTAACATTGTTTTGTAGTGCAAGAGCTTGTTGATAAGTTGAATAACTAGTTACATAGTCATTAATTTTTGTTTTTAAATTTTGGAAATCAGTTTTAAATTGTTGATTAGTAGATAAATCAAAAAAATTATCAATTGTTGTTGTTTCTTTTCCAGTTGTTTGTGTGTTGGTTGCAAATGTACCTTTTTTATCTAATGCATTGCTTAAAACAGAAAATAAAATTTGAGCTTTATTTTTATTAAATCAATTACTTAATGAATCTTTTAAATTAAAAGTATATGAAAGAGTACTACTTGACGGTAAAACATTTGCTAGCATAGCTCTAAATTTTAAAAATGTTTCTTGTTTTGCTATATCACGCTTTGAATTAGAATTATTAACATTGTTATTACTTGATGTTTGATTTAAATAATAAGAGCCACCATCTATTCCCATTAAATTAACACCCTTAGATGTTCTAATTAAAATGAAATATTTACTATTATCAGTGTTAGTAGTAGTAGTAGTAGTAGGCTTGATGACGCTAAACAAACCATAACCAGTGTTATTTGAATTAGCTAATTGTTTATAAGATTCATAAAAAGTATCGTTAATAGTTGTATTAACATTTGTAAATGATGTATCTATATAAGAATATGAACTATCTTTCGGATCATTAGAATTATTTTTTTCATCTTTCGCAACGCCAATTGCTACGCTGTTTGATCCAGAACTAGGAGGAGTAGTTGTTGTTGTTGTTTGTAAAATAAAATTATTCATTACATTAAAATCTTTATCTTGAGAAGAAGAAGAAGAAGAACCTGACAACACTGTAGATCCAACATCATCTCTATCTGTATCATTGATTAGACTCAAATATTGTTGAATAAAACCTGCAGGAATAGTTGCATCATCTGATGAAAATAAATCACTAGATGTCATTAATTGCTTAGTTGATTCACCTTGAGTATATTGTTTGCCAAAGTCAATTTCACCATTTGAACCAACAAATTGATCTAAACCTGTTTTAGTAGTAGTAGTAGTATTACCATTTGTAGAAGTAACTTGTGTTGATCCAGAAACAACATGTTTATAACCAGCAGAACCGTTAGTGTTTGCTGGTTGATCTAAATTATTCTCCATAACTTGGAATTGATAAGATTCAGTTAAATTATCAGTACCAATAATATCTTTATTAAAAATTAAATCTAATCCATTATTTTTTGGTTTTCCATTGTTAAATGAAACTATTGATAAAAGATTAGGATTTTCTTGCTGAACTCATTGACTAAAAATTTCATTTTGAATTTGTGCATATGTTTGATTTACATTATTGATATCAGCCAAATTGTCAGAAACATATCCGTTAACATTATTTGTAAATTTAATGTTATTTCAATTTGCTGAATTTCTTAATTGATCTATAGTAGGATTTTGAACTTTTTGATCTGAACCAACATAATTTAAAAATAAGTTATTAAAAATTTGACTAGTGAAATCATTAAAAATTTTTTCATTTAATTTAGCTTTTTTATAACTTGCTTCTGTTCCGCCATTTTGATCAAAATAATTTTTTTGCAATTCAACTAAATAATCATTACCTTGTGATTCTTTCAAATCTTTAATTAACTTTTTATAATCATCGTCAACTACGTCAACAAAATTTTGATATCTACTACGAACTGAAGGATTACCGTTATTTTTGTATCATGATTCTAAAACATCAGCTAATTTGGAATTTAAAAAAGCTTCAAAACCAGATGTTTCCATTAAAGATCTAGTTACAATTTCGTTTGTTGTGTTTGTTGAAAAATTACCAAATCCAATGCTGCTTGAAGCTGGAAACAATTGATTTACAACTTGGGCACTAGGTCCACAACTTGTAACTATGATACCAACAATTCCTGCAATTGTTAAAGAAGCACTTAAACTAATTATTTTTGTTTTTTTAGAAATGTGTTTTTTCATAATAAATTCCTTTTGGTAATCTTATTAGATGTTAATTGGTAATCCTCAACGTGATGTTAATGCATCTAATAAACGCTTATCTCCAATTTTTGTTCTTCCTACAGATTTATCTGCATTAATATTAGTATTAATTAAATTAGTTATTGCACTAGATTGAGATCCAGAATCTAAAGCTTGAATTGCAACTACAGCTAAAAATTCATCAATTGATAATCCTAATCTTCCAGAAGAATTAGTGTCGTTTTTTGCAGTAATATTTGATGATGTTCCCATTCAATTGTTTGTTCCTAAATTTTGAACATCATCAATGTTGATTTGACTCATGTATGTAGGTAACAATTGTGTAAAATCATTTGAAAGGACAGGTTCAGATGCAGCTATATCAGTAGTTGATTTTTTATGACCTATATATCCTGTATAACGATTAAATGCTTTATCTGGTATTTTAGAATTATCATTCATTAATGTAACTAACGCTGCATTTTTAGTTGAAATATCTGTGTTGTTTGGACTTAATGATGGTTCTGAAATTTCTACACCAATATTCTCAACTAAAAAATTAATAAATGTATCTAAATCTCTATTAGTATTTAAATTGTTTTGAATATATTTTACAACACTATCGCGTGATGAACCATATGCAAATAAAGAGCCTGTAGGAATGTTGTTGCCGCTACCATTCGATGTAGTTGGAACTTCAGGTGATTTAGCAAATTGGGAATACAAAACATTATCTAATGCTTCATTTGTTTTTTTATCACCTTGAACAGATAAACCTATAAAACCAAATTTCATATCTGAATATGTTGTAGAATTACCTGTAGTTGCTGAAGTAAATGTTGCACTATATGGGTAATTTAAATTATTAGATTTTTCAGGAATTGCAGGAGAATTAACTGAATTCATTCAATTTGTAGGTGCGCCTCAGAAATAATAAGGATTATCGGGAAATTTAGTTATTGGATTGTTTGATGATGAAAGTGCAGTTTTTGGATTTGCAGAAATTGGAACAGTTCATGAAACTAAAGCACTAGTTCCAGTTTGAATTTGTGAATTTAAAATTGATTTAAAGTTAGCTAAATTATCTCTTAACAATCATTCAAAAGTGTATAAATAAGTGAAATATTTAATAGCCTCATCACTATTTAAATTTTTTGCAAAATTTTCTTGTTCTAAAACATTATTCAAAATATTGTTATAACTACTAAATTTATCGCTATCAGAATTACCATTTGTAGTTTTTGTATTAATAGTTCCATAACTTATTTTATTTGCATTAGAGCTATTTAAAATATTTTCAGCATAAAAATAATTTGTTATATTTTGAATTTTAGAAGCAATTGATGAAAAAATACCTGAAGTTTTAATTTTACCTGTTGTAAAATCATAAAAATTACTAAATGAACTATTATTTTGAAAATATTTTGATTTAACTAAATTAGTAACATTTGTAGAAGAAATACCAGCATTAATTGCTAGATTAATAGGCAATGTAAAAAAATCATCGGCATTACTTTTTAATAAAACTATTTGCGAATATGTTGGTGCAGTTTGAACAGTTAAGTTTAATGATTCTGCCAAATTTTTAGCTGATGTTGAAATTTTATTATTTAAAGTATTTCTTAAATTTACAAAATAACTTCTTGTTCCAGTAGGATTTGTAGAAAAATCATTAGATTTTGGTAATGAAAAAGCACTGTTAGTTGAATCAAGAATACCATTTTCATATGCCAAATTTTGATAATAATATTCTAATGAAGGAATTGAACCGTCATTAGCTTGAACATTTGGTATTCTTCCAGCTATTCCATTATTGGCACTAACATTTTGTTTATCATTTTCTGTATACTTTTCACCACGTTCAGTAAATTTATCTCGCATCCCTTTTATTGCAGTTTCAATTTTAGTTAAAACTGTGTTTTGTTGCATTGCAGAAACATAATCTTTAATTTTGTTATAAACATTTTCAAAAGCATCTTTTAAATTTTTATTGGATGCTAAAGATAAAAAACCATTACCATTATTTAAATCATTCTCAAATGCTTCATATATGAATAATGAAGGCTTGGTATTAAATAAAGTTTGAATTTGTGTAGTTGAATTGAATGAGTAATCTTTATTTTTTTCATTGTAATTTAGTTTTTTAAATAAAGATCTAAACAATAAGAATTGTTTTTGTTTTTCAATATCACGAATTGATTTATTTGTAGTTGAATTTGTATTTCCATTACCATTATTTAATGATTGAGATGTAATATAATACTTACCACCATCAATTCCCATTATATGAACACCATCAGAACCACGAGATAATAAAAATTGATTTACAACTGTATCATTTTTAGATGCATTAGAATTAATTGATGATGTTAATTTTTGAGTTGCAATATCATAAATATAAGTTTTTTGTGCTTCATCTGTTGATTCTAATAAAGAATAATTTTTATATTGACCATTACTTATGTTTTTTGCATTATCAGAAAAAAATGTGCGAGTATCATTAGATTCCTTTTCTCTAGCAAAGTCTAATGATGTATACATTGATTCTTTGTCATTACTATCTTTTTTTCTCAAAAAAGCATTCATAATATTTTCTTGAGAATTAATTTCTTGTGGCTGACCTAAATTAGTCGTTGCATATCCATCAATAGCCAAATTTAAATATTGATTAACATATGCAGAGGAAAATAATGCGTCATATGTATCAAACATATCAAATGCATTCATTAATAATTTTCCACCAGAATCCATAGAGTATTCAGTTGGAATGTCAATAGTACCATTACTAGTATCTAAAAATTTATTTAGACCATTATTCCCGCCTACTAACAAATTCCACAATCCAGCAGGAGATTTTGCTGGATTGTCACTATATGGATTAAATACTTGAAACTCATAAGAAGGTGAAATTGATGGGTTTACTTTATCATTAAAAATATTAGAAAAACCAACTTTAGGTGTTTCATTAGTTAATACAACACGTGATAATAAATTTGGATTTTCTTGTTTAACTCATTGAGTTGCTAAAAAATCTTGAATATCAGCAAACATCTGATTGTTATTGTTTATATTATCAACTGCATTTGTAGGATTTGAAATATATTTTGAATCAGTGTGTTGATTTGTATATTTTAATTTAGATCAATTGTTTTGTTTTAGTAAATCATCTCTACTAACTTGAGTTACAACATGACCATTATCATTTGTATAATTTAAAAAATCAGTTGCAAAAATAGAATTTTGAAACTCTAATAAAGCTTTTTTAGCTAATTCTGTTTGTTTCCAAGAAGCTTCAGTTCCGCCATTTGAATCTAATGGACCTATTTGTAAATTTAAAAGATAGTTATTACGATGTTGATCACGATATGTTTGAACTTCATTGTCTCAAGATTTATCAACCTCTTTAACTCAATCATCGTACTTATCAGATAATTGTTTCAAAGGATTATTTTTATAAAAAGATAACAAAACATTACCCATAACTGAATCCATAAAAGCAACAAATGCACTATCATCAGTTAACACTTGACTAGTTAAATCTTTAACATTTAATCCTACTTCGTTATCACCAAATTGGTTTCCGGGTTTAAATAGTGATTTAACATTTGAATCTGTAGGAATCGCTGAACAACTAGATAACAAAACAGTAGCAAAAGCAATAGCACTAATGCTTAACAATCAAATTGATTTACGTTTATACTTTCGCAAACTTATTTTTTTCAATTTAAATTCACCTTAAAAGATTAATTTATTTATCAAATTTGACAAAATAAAATATAAAAGATTATACAATATATGATTATTCTATTTACAAATAAAAGATTTTCCTAAATTTTTAAGAAAATCTAATAAATATTTTATTTTTATATTTTTAATTAACAATTTTAAAACTTAGTTAAAAAATCATCATTTAATAAACTATCTAAATCAGAAGTTCTATCAGGTTTTAGTGATTCAAACTCATCTGTAAACATATTTGATGTTGTATTAAATCTAGAAAAATCATCATCTAATAAATTTGAAAAATTTGTAATTCCTGAAGTGTTTGTAAATTCATTTGTATCAAACATATTGAATTCATTAGTATCAAATAAATTAGATTTTTTAGAATATTTATTATTAAATGATGGAATCAAATCTTTACCATTAGAACTTAATGAATCAAAATTAACTAAATCAAAATTACTTAACATATTTTGATATTGATCTTGAGCACGTCTAATTGAATTAAAATTGGATTCTAATAAGTGTAAACTTCTATTTCCAGGGTGTAAATTTGTAACTAGACGTTGAATTTTGGTAATATCATTTTGAATACGTAGCATACGCTTTTCATAACAGTTTCTTACATTATTTAAATTAGTTTGAAGTATACGTAAACGTTGATCATTTTCTTTGATAGAATAAATCAAATGTCCATTGTAATCTTGAAGATGTTGTAAATTATCAAAATCTTTACCACTAGCGGATTGAGTATTACCATCAGCCAATGCACGCATCAATTCAGCCTTTTTACAAGCAATTTGATGTTCATTTTCTTTATATTCAATTCTTAATTTTTCAGAATTACGAGTTAAAGAATTAATTTCATATTTTAAATCTTGTGAAATTCGTTTATAAATATTAGCAGATTTTTGTCGTGATTTTCCTAAGAAATCAAACATCTTAGATAACGATAATTTAATTGTTTCATCATAATTTTCAGAATCAAATAAATCGTTTTCTGAAATATCAACAGGATTTTGTCCAGATATAATTTCAGCTAATAAATCATTGTAACCTTTTTCTGGTTGTGAAATATAATCATCATCTAATAATGATTGTTTTGGAACTTCTTTAGTTGTTTCATAATCGTTCAAGTTACTACTATTTGATAGTGGTAAATCAATATTCATATTGTTAGTCATAATAGAATCACCCTTTAAATTGTCATAATTATAATCAAATGTTTTTTCTAATATAGAGTTATTTGGTATTTCAATATTATTATCATATGTATTAATATTATTTTTTTCAACATTGGAATTATCTAAATAATTAGATGAAGAAATTGATAAATTATTTGAATCTATTGATGAAGGTACAAAATCATTAAGATTGTTTGACGTTTCAACAGATTGATTATTAATTTCATTTGGAAGTGATAATAATACTTCTGTAGTATATTGAACACCAACTCCTAATTCACGTTCTTTAATAGTAACTGGTTCATCAGGCGTTGAAATTAAATCAGGAGTTAATGTAGTTGTATTTGGAACAAATTGGTCATTAGAATATACAACATTATTGATTAATGAAGAATTATCTTGAACAGAAGGTTGAATTTGATTTAAATTAGAGAAATTTGAATTTTCTAATTCATTTTGATTGATAATTTGAGTTTCAGCATTATTTGAAACAACATTATATACGCTATCAAATTGTGGTTCATTAATATTGAATTCTGGATTAATTACTTCATTTTGACTATTTATGAATTTATTTTGTTGTTCTATTTCTTCTTGTTGGTTAACAACTTGGTTATATGATATTTCTTGAGGTTGAACTTCATTAACTAGAGTTGGTTGTTCAAAAGAAATTTGTTCTTGTTGAATTGGTTCTTGGTATTGTTGAACTTCTTCAATTACTGGAGTTGGTTGTTCAAAAGAAATTTGTTCTTGTTGAATTGGTTCTTGGGATTGTTGAACTTCTTCAACTACTGGAGTTGGTTGTTCAAAAGCAATTTGTTCTTGTTGAATTGGTTCTTGGGATTGTTGAACTTCTTCAACTACTGGAGTTGGTTGTTCAATGATAGATTCTTCTACATTTTGTTCTTCATTTAAATGTCAATTATTGTCATCATCAAAATAACCTGATCATTGTCAGTTATTATTTTCATCATAATGCCCATAACCTTCTACTCCAACAAATTGTTCTCAATATTCACCAGAAGAACCATCTGTTTGAAAAACAAAATTATTGCCTTCTGCATCATACAATGCTGATATATCCAAAATATCTCCACTATATGGATCGTAATATTGATTATTTTCAGAATCGTATGAAATGTAATAACCATTTCCATCAGCATCATATGCTATTTGAATAGAACCATCACTAGGCAGTTCATCATCATTTGAATTTGCTGTTGGTTCTAAACCAATATCACCAAAGATTGCTTCAGGATTTTGTTCACCTGTTATTTCTTGTGAATTAGTATCTGTTTTTTTCTTTTTTGCCACTTTTAAAATCCAATCTATGTGGTTTTCAATAAATGCATATATTAAAATTCTAAATAATTATACTAATAAATTTTATGTTTTTTATAAAGTAATTTTAACTATAGTACTTTTAAAATCAATTTGACAGCTTTGCTTATTGTTGTTTTTTTTAATTAGATAATTTAAAAATAAAAATTAACTAAACGGAATATTGAAAATTTTGTATTTTATTAATTTACTAAAATTTAATTTAGTTTATGTTTTTATAAATTTAAATAATTTTCATAATTAAAATAATTGCAATTTGAATAATAGTTTCTCTCTATATTATTTTCAATAAAGATATTTGTATTAATCATTAAGACATTTAAGGTTATACTTTTTTAATATTTATCCTACTGAACCTGTCATATCCATTGCAAGTAACTTATTTAATTCAATAGCATATTCCATTGGTAATTCTTTTGCAAAAGGTTCTAAAAAACCCATTAAAATTAAATTTTCAGCAACATCTTGCGGAATACCACGACTCATCATATAAAACAATTGTTCTTCACTTATATTGGATACTTTTGCTTCATGTTCTAATTGCGATTCTTTATTCTGAATAATTTCTACAGGTAATGTATCAGTTCTTGAAATTTTATCCATTAATAATGTATCACATTCAACTTTACTAGAAGAATTCAAAGCATGTGGACCAATTTGAACAAATCCACGATAACAAGTATTTCCACCATTCACAGAAACAGATTTAGAAACAATTTTAGATTTAGTGTCTGGTGCTAAATGAATCATTTTTGCACCAGCATCTTGAATAATTCCTACATTATTAGCAATAGCTATTGAAATACATTCTGAAGTTGCATATCTTCCGGCTAAAATAGTTGATGGATATTTCATATTTAATTTAGAACCAATATTGCCATCAATTCAAGACATCTTAGCGTTCTCATAAGCAATGGATCGCTTTGTTACTAAATTAATAACATTATTTGATCAATTCTGAATTGTTGTATATCTTACCGTTGAATTTTTATGTGCGAAAACTTCAACAACAGCACAATGCAAATTATCTTCTACATAAACAGGTGCAGTACATCCTTCGACATAATGACATTTAGCGCCCTCATCAACAATAATGATTGTTCTTTCAAATTGACCAACTCGTTTTCCATTAATTCTAAAATATGCTTGTAATGGTTTTGGAACAACAACATTTTTAGGAACATACACAAAAGAACCACCAGATCAAAACGCGGTATTTAGCGCAGCAAATTTATTGTCATTCATTTGAACTAATTTTGCAAAATACTTTTGAAAAAGTTCAGGATACATTTTTAATGCTGTATCTGTGTCTGTAAATATAACTCCTAAATCGTTTAATTCTTTTTGAACATTTTGATAAACAGTTTCAGAATCGTATTGTGTCGAAACACCATTTAAAAATTTTGCTTCTGCTTCATGTATTCCAAGTTTTTTAAAAGTTTCTTTAATTTTTTTAGGAATTTTATCTCATGAATTGTTTTTTCTTTCTTTTGTTGGCTTAGAATACATAATAGCTTCATCATAATTAATAAATGATAAATCAGGACCAAAATTAGGATTAGGCATTTTAAGAAAAATTTTTAATGCTTTTAATCTAATATCCAGCATTCACTTAGGTTCATTTTTAAATTTTGATATTTCGCGAACTATTTTTTCAGAAATCCCTTGTTTAGTTTTGAATAATGAAATATCTCCATCATTAAAACCAAATTGATATTTTTTCTTGAAATCTCTTTTAGAAACACTCATTATTAAAGTCCTTTTAGATAAATATTGATGCGTTCTGCAACATTAGATGCGCAAATAATACGATTTGATTGTTTATAAATTTGATTAAATAAAAATAATAATTCAGGAAAATCATTTTTAGGTTGTTTACCATTACATACTAATTCTAGATAATTAACTAACAAATTAGATGCTTCTTTTATCGTTTTATTTATTAAACATTCTAATAAAATATCAGTACTAGTTAAAGAAATAACACAACCTTCACCTATAAATTTTGCATCTTGGATAATTTCATCTTTAATATATAAATAAATATCAAAATTATCACTACAAGATCTTGAAACAGCCTGTAACATTGCATATTTAGACTTTAATTTATTAAATTCAGATTCATTAATCAAATATTGTGGATTTGAATACCGATCAACTAAAAAAGTTCGACGATAATTGTCGTCATTATACCAAGCCGACAAGACTTTCACCTATATTAAATTCTTTTAATGTTTTAATTAAAACATCAATTTCTTCTACACTATTGTAAATTGATAAAGTTATTCTTACATATCCACTAGAATTCTTATTTCGATGTTTAATCATATTTACACAAGAAACTCCTGAACGTACAATAATATTTTTCGTACCTAAATAATATGCAATATCTTGGGGATTAACATTTTTAATATTAAATGAAATAACACTTGTATTAGAATTTTCATTAATTATTTCTAAATTTGGTATTTCTTTAAGTTTTGAAATTAAATATTTGGTCAATTTTAATTCATATTCAGAGATGTTAGATAACCCAAGATTATTAATAAAATCAATAGCTGCTTTTGTTCCTAATATTCCAGCAATATTTTGAGTTCCACCTTCATATTTTTCAACTGTGTTTAAGAACTTGATATCTAAATTTTCGGGATCATAATCCAAATACATACCCCCGCCATACTTTAAAGGATTTAAATTAGATTGTAAAGTTTTTTTAATGTATGCTATTCCAACCCCAGTTGGTCCAAACATTTTATGAACAGAGAATGCCAAACAATCAATTAAACTATTATTTAAATCTATTTGGTGATGTTGAACTTCTTGAGTTGCATCAACTATTATTAAAACATTAGGATTAATTTTTTTAATTTTTTTTATTAATTCAAGAGGATCAACTATGGAACCAAAAACATTAGAAATACTTGAAAAACTTACAATTTTAGTATTCTCATTTATTTTATTTAGTAAATTGTCAGTTCAGTAAAGAAAATCTTTTTCAACTATATGAATTAATTTAGCATTAGTATCTTTTGCAATTGCAATTCATGGCAAAATATTTGATGCATGTTCTAAATCTGGAACAACAATCTCATCCGTTGGTTTAAGTAAATGTTTTAAACCAAACGCAAAAAGATTTAAGGATTCTGTTGCTCCTGAAGTAAAAATTATTTCATCTGGGTTTGCATTTAAAAAATTAGCTATCGTTTTTCTAGCTAACATAATTTCTTGATTTAATAAATTAGCAAATGAACTATCTGTATTATGCGAATTAGTTGAATATTTTTCATAATATGATTGCATTGCATCCAATACAGAATTTGGCTTTAAAGATGTTGCGCCACTATCAAAATATATTAGATTAGGATTATTTTTAAATCATCGAAATTGATCACGAATTTTTTTAAAATTTAACAATTTTTATTTACCACTAAATAATTTTTTAATTTTTATATTATACAAGTTTCAAATTTTTTTATCTTTAATAATGCTTAAAGTTGTATTAAAAAAACCCATCAATATTAATTGAATTGCAACCTTTTCACTAATGCCTCGAGACATTAAATAAAAAATTTGATTAGGATTTATTTTTCCTATTGCCATAGCATGTTTTGCTTTTACATTATTGTCATCAATTATTAATTGTGGTTCCCCATGAATTAAAGAACTATTTGATAATAAAACTCCTTTAATTTCTTGAGATGTTTTGCTATTAGTAGTTTTTGGTTTAATATCACTTACAATTTTAACCTTAATTTTGGACAAATGTGAAGCTATTAGATAACTATTAAATGTGCTTTTAGCATTATCTTCAAGATGTTCAAAATTTATCAAAAAATTTTTAGTAATATTTTTTTTAGCAAACGATGAAAGTAAAACTTTTACAGACGAATTTTCTTTAAGTTTAATTAAAATTTTATTATCAGTATTTTTGTTATAAATATCTAATAAATGTAAAGTTAAATTTTCATTTTCTTTAACAAGATAATCAAAATTGTTTTTAACGTCACTAAAATCTAAAAAAATTTCTTTAGTCATTGTAATTGTTTTTCAAAGTATCTTCTAAAATAAAATCTTTTTTATCAGAATTAAGTTCATGTTTTAAATTGATGTTTAATTCTTTTTTAACTCAATCATAACCTTCACGATCAATTTTATTAACTAATTCATAGCCACCTTGTTTAACAATTGTTCCATTAATTACTAAAAAAACTTTATTTGGTTTTAAATATTTAAACAATCGTTCATAATGGGAAACAATCAATAGAGTTTTAGATGGATCATTTTTAACTCAAGTTTTTAATTGTTTTGTAATAATTTTCAAAGCATCGATATCTAATCCTGAATCGATTTCATCTAATAAAGCACATTCTGGATTAATTACTGATAATTGCAAAATTTCATTTTTTTTCTTTTCGCCACCAGAAAAACCTTCATTTACAGCGCGTTTCAACAATTCTGTTGGCATTTTTAAATTCGATAAATTTTTTTGAATATTATGAAATATATCAGCTAAACCAATTGATTTTTTTGCATGTGCATTTAATGCTGCTTTTAAAAAATCAACATTAGATACACCAGGAATTTCTTCAGGATTTTGAGTTGCTAGAAATAATCCCAAACGAGCAATTTCATCAGTTTTTAGTTTATTTAAAACTTGTTTTTTAAAACTAATAGTGCCTCTAGTAATCTTAATTGAATAATGACCCATAATTGATTTAAGTAATGTAGATTTACCGTGGCCATTAGGACCCATAATAGCAACAATATCTCCACGATTAACTGTTGCATTAACTTTTGATAAAATTTTTTTTGGACCAATACTTACACTAAGATTTTTAATGTTTAATAGCATATTAGTATTCAGACTCGTGAGCTTCTTTTCCTAAATTAATAATATCTTCAGAAGTCATAAATCCAGTTCCAGCTGGAATTAAATTACCTAAGATTACGTTTTCTTTCAGGCCAACTAAATAATCAATTTGGCTACGTACAGCTGCGTCTGTCAAAATTTTCTTTGTATCTTGGAAAGACGCTGCTGATAAGAAGGAACCAGTTTTGCTTGGTGCATCCTCTAATCCAAACACTTGACTAACAGCAATTGCTGGTTGTTTGCCGCTGATAATTAATTTACTATTAACCTCACGTAATTGATTAATATCTACAAGTTGACCAATAAAATAATTTGAATTTCCTGGATCAGTAATTTGCATTTTGTTTGTTAATTGACGAATAATTGTTTCAACATATTTATCTGAAATTTCAATACCTTGAATACGATAAACTTTTTGAACTTCGCGAATCATATATTGACGTACAGCATCGATACCAGCAATTCTCAATAAAGTTTTAATATCAATAGAACCTTCAGTAATTTTATCTCCAGGATTAACATGGTCACCTGTTTTTACACGAATAACTACGTCTATTCCAACTGAATAAGTTCGTGAATCATATTTATTTTCAATAGTGATATCTTTACCATTTGCTGTTGTTATTATAGATTTAACAACACCAACATTTTCAGCAATAATTGCTCTTTCTCAATCTTTAGGAGTTACAACATCAAAAATTTGTTTTAATCTTTCAAAACCTTGCGCCAAGTTTGTTTCAGTTGAAACACCACCAGTATGGAAAGTACGCATTGTCAATTGAGTACCTGGTTCACCAATTGATTGTGCAGCAATTACACCAATTGCTGTGCCTAAACCAACTATTTCATTTGTTGTTAAATCATTACCAAAACATTTTTGACATAAACCGCGTAAAGTTTCGCAATATAAAGGAGAGCGTACTAAAGCTTTTTCAACTTTGGCTTCTAAAACTTCATTAGCCAAATCTGGTGTAATCATTGTGTCTGCAGGAACAATAACTTTTTTAGTTTTAGGATGTAAAATTGGATCAATAGAAAAACGATGAACAATTCGATCAGCTATTGATTCATACAAACCTTTTGTTTGTGTTTCAATAATAGGTTCAACAACTATTCCATGAGTAGTTTTACAATCAGTATCATTAATAATTACTTCTTGTGTTGCATCAACTAATTTTCTAGTCATGTAACCTGACTTAGAAGTTTTCATAGCCGTATCAGTAATCCCTTTACGAGCACCATAAGATGAATTAAAGTATTCATTAATTGTTAAACCTTCAATAAATGAATGTTTAATTGGAACTTCAATTGTATCGCGAGTAATTTTACTTTGTTGTTTTTGATCATAGTTATATGATTTACTCATCAATCCCCGCATCCCGAATAATTGAGTAAAGTTAGAAATATTACCCCGAGCACCAGAATCAGCCATAACAACAATTGAATTATCTCTAAATCGATCTTCTTCAATTAAAGTTTTAATATCACTTGACACTCGATCTTTTACTTTAGTTCATAAACTAACAACACGAACATAGCGTTCATCATCAGTTAATAAACCTTTTTGATATTGACGTTTTAATTCAGCGATTTTTGCATCAACTTCTGTGAAATACTCTCATTTTTTATCATATGATGGAATATCAAATACAGATACAGTTGTTGAAGAAAGTGTTGAATATTTAAAACCTAAACTTTTAATTTTATCTAAAGTTGGTGCAACTACTACTAATGAATAATCTTTGTATAAAATGTCAATAATTTTTGATAATGCTTTTTTATCGAAAGCTTTATTAATTTTGCGACTAGCAATAGCTTTTTTAGGATCTTGTCCAGGAGGAACAACTAAAATTGAATTTGTAGATTTAAAATCACTTGGATTATCAAGATATATCATGTCTTCAGGTAAAATTGCATTTAAAATAACCTTACCAACAGTTGTAATTAAAGTTCCTTCGGCAGGAAAATTTTTCTTTGGGAAAGCTTTTGTTGAAATTCCAATAATACTATGAGCATGAACTAAATTATTATCATAAGCATTTAACATTTCGCGAACTGAACAGAAAATTGAACCTTCATTTTTTTGATTATGATTTTCTGTTGTTAAATAGTAAATTCCTAAAACCATATCTTGAGTTGGTGTTACAACAGGTTTACCATCTTTTGGTCCCAAAATATGTCATGATGCCAACATAATTGAGCGAGCTTCTGCAACTGCTTCTTTACTAATTGGTACATGAACAGCCATTTGGTCACCATCAAAGTCAGCATTAAATGCAGTTGTTACTAATGGATGTAATTGAATAGCTTTACCTTCAATAATTTTAGGCTCAAAAGCTTGAATACCCAAACGGTGTAATGTTGGTGCACGATTTAATAATACTGGACGTTCTTTGATTACACGATTAACTATATCTCAAATGTGATCACTTTGATCTTTGATCATTTGTTCAGCTACTTTAATATTAGTAGCAATAGGTTTAATTTCAATACCATTTTCATCATAACGCTTAATTAATTCACGAATAATAAACGGTTTAAATAATTTCAAAATCATTGTAGCTGGAATTCCAACTTCATACATCTTTAATTCAGGACCTACAATAATTACTGAACGACCAGAGTAATCAACACGTTTTCCTAATAAATTTTGACGGAACAAACCTTGTTTTCCTTTTAAACGGTCAGTCAATGATTTTAATGGACGTTTGTCTTTAGCTGAAATAGGTTTTTTACGTGAAGAATTATCAAACAAGGCATCTACTACTTCTTGCAACATACGTTTTTCGTTATTCAAGATAATGGATGGTGCTTTTAATGCAATTACTTTTTTTAAACGTTCATTACGTATGATAATACGACGATAAAAATTGTTAATATCACTAGTTGTAAATCTAGCTCCATCTAATTGAATAATTGGACGCGTATCAGGTGGAGTAACTGGAATAACTTTCATCACCATATTTTTTGGATGGTTTCCAGATTCTTTAAATCATTTAATCGTTTCTAAACGACGCAAAATTTTCTTAACGCGTTGCGGATTAAGATTATTTTGTTTTTTAAGTTCGTTGTTATTTTTATTGTATTCAGATGTTAAGTCAATTTTTTCTAATAATTCTAAAATTGCTTCAGCTCCAATACCTAAACGAATTCCTGTGTGTTTTTGAATAAAGGAACTAACTTCATCAATTGAAAATGGTAAATTTGAATCATATAAACGTTCATAATACATTTTGGCACGTTTATAATCAATAGAATCTTTTTTAACCATGCCAAAAATTTCACGTAATACTTTTCTTAATTTACCACGAGCTGTTTTAGAACCTTTTCCAGATAAATCAACTACTTCTTTAAATTTAAAAATTTTGTTATTACCAGCATCTAAAACAATATAGTTAATGAAATAAACAACTTGTTCTACTTCTTTATATGATATATCTAAAACTAAAGAAATTTTTGATGGTGAAGGTAATTCTTTAACCATTCAAATATGAGCGACAGGGCTAGCTAATTCAATGTGCCCCATTCGTTCACGACGAACAATTGATTCTGTTATTTCAACATTACATTTTTCACAAACTTTACCACGATGTTTGATTTTTTTGTATTTACCACAAGCACATTCATAATCTTTAACTGGACCAAAAATTGCTTCATCAAATAAACCTTTAGGTTCAGGTTTTAATGATTTGTAATTAATTGTTTCAGGTTTAGTTACTTCACCATGTGATCATTCACGAATTACTTCAGGAGAAGCAATACAAATTTGCAAACCTTTAATTCTTTTAGTGCGAGGTTGTTGTTTGTTATTATTATTTTTAGAATTTTTTTGTGAAATTTGATTCATAATATTTTTAACCTAAACCTAATTAATATTTATCATCTTGATCATCAAGTGAGAAACTATCTGTCATTGATCTAACAAATACTTCGTCTTCTTCGTCTTCTGCTGAATCATTAACAACTGTATATGAATTAATATCATCAACTGAATTATCATCGTAAATAATATTTACAGCTAAACCTAAACCTTGTAATTCTTTTGTTAACAATTTAAATGATTCTGGAATTCCGGGTGCTGGAATTTCTTTTCCTTTAATAATTGCATTATAAGTTTGATTACGTCCACGAACATCATCTGATTTAATAGTTAACAATTCACGTAAATTATGCGCAGCACCATATGCTTGTAAAGCTCAAACTTCCATTTCCCCAAAACGTTGGCCACCATTTTGTGATTTACCACCCAATGGTTGTTGGGTAATTTTAGAATATGGTCCAACTGCTCGAGAGTGAATTTTATCATCAACCATGTGATCTAGTTTAAGCATATACATTACACCAACAGTAATAGGTTTTTCAAATGCTTCACCAGTTCTTCCGTCAATTAATTTAAATTTACCAAAGTTCTTATTTGTATCAATATTTGCTTCTTTCATAATGTCTTTAAGATCGCCCATATTAACACCTTCGAAAACAGGAGTAGCAATCTTATAAGCTAAATCATCATAACTTAGTCCTGATTGACGTAAAGTAATATCAATATCAATAGTTTTAACTTTATTCTTAGCATCAATAGCGTTACTAATTTTACGTTCTTTTAAATGTGATTTAAAATTTTGAATTAATGTTTTTGCACTTCTTAAATTTAAACCAAATAATTCAGAAATATATTCATCACCTTTTGGTTCAAAAGTAGCTTGAATTAATTCTTTTTTAGCAAGTTCGCGCGCTGCTAAACCTAAGTGTATTTCAAAAATTTGTCCAATGTTCATCCGACTTGGAACACCTAATGGGTTTAACATAATATCAACTGGAGTGCCATCTTCTAAATGCGGCATATCTTCTACTGGAACAATTTTGGATACAATCCCTTTGTTTCCGTGGCGACCAGCAATCTTATCTCCAATTTGTATTTTTCTTTTTTGAACAATATAAACTTTTACTAATTCAATTACATCATCATCAAGTTCATCATTTTTAGCAATACTAAATCTTCTAACAGCAGCAACAATTCCATCACCACCATTTGGAACTTTTAATGAAGATTCGCGAATATTTTTTGTTTTTTCACCAAAAATAGCTTGTAGTAATTTTTCTTCAACGCTTAAATCTACTTGACCTTTTGGCGAAATTTTACCTACTAAAATATCACCTTCTTTAACTTCAGCACCAACCATAATTATTCCATCTTCATCAAGGTATCGTTTTGCATTTTCACTAATGTTTGGAATATCTCGAGTAATTTCTTCATCACCATTACGTGTTCTAACACATTGAACAGAATATTCATTAATTGTTATTGATGTATATACATCTTCTCTAAATAATCTATCAGAAATAATAATAGCATCTTCGTAATTGTATCCACGTCATGTTGTAAAAGCAACTAAAACATTTTGACCTAATGCTAATTCTCCATTCTTCATAGATGGACCATCAGCAACTACTTGACCAGCATTAATTTTTTGATTTACTTCAACAATAGGAGTGTGATTGTAGCATGTGTTTTGGTTAGATTTTTCAAATTTAACTAATGAATAATTATCTAACTTACCATCATCATTTTTAATAACAATTTTATCACTATTGACACTTACAACTTTACCTGAATTTTCAGCAATTATTGCCATTCCTGAGTCATGAGCAATTTTGTATTCAACACCTGTACCAACTGTTGGTGCATATGGTTTTAATAAAGGAGTTGCTTGACGTTGCATGTTTGCACCCATTAATGCACGTGCAGAGTCATCATTTTCTAAAAATGGTATTAGACCAGCAGCAATAGATACAACTTGTCTTGGCGCAACATCTATATAATCAACTAATTTTGGATTATATAACTCTTGTGAAGAACGGTAACGTGCAATTACTTGATCATCACCAATTGAACCATCAGCGCTTACTTTCATTGATGCTGATGAACCAGCAATAATATATTCATCCTCACGTAAAGCTGTTAAATATTCAACTTCATCAGTAATTTTTCCATTTTTAACTTTTCTATAAGGTGACATTAAAAATCCATTATTATCAATAGTTGCATAAAATGCCAATGACATAATTAAACCAATGTTCATACCTTCAGGAGTTTCAATTGGACAAATTCTTCCATAGTGTGAATAGTGAACATCACGAATATCCAAGTTAGGGTCTTCTCTTGAAATACCCCCAGGTCCCATTGCTGAAATTCTACGTTTATTTGTTAATTCAGACAAAGGATTTTGTTGATCTAGAAATTGAGTTAATTGATGAGTATTAAAGAAATCACGAATAACTAATTGGAATGGTTTAGAATTAACAACAGATTTAATTGTTAAACGAGTTTTTTGCTTATCAGTTTCAACAAATTCTCCTGTTTCTTCATTAACTTCAACATTTTTGTTAGTACCATCAGCAATTGCTAATTTTTCTCTAATATAGCGTTCCATTCTAGCCATACCAGTTTGAATTCTGCTATATAAAAGTTCATTAATTAATTTAAGACGTTTATTACCTAAATGATCAATATCATCATAGTTACCAACATTGTAAGGTAAATTAATAATGTAAGAAATAATTGATAACAAATCAGTTATTTTTAAAGTTTCAATACTATCATCAGAACCATCTATACCAATAATTGGAGTTACTTTATCACGCAATTCATTATTTGTGTAAATAGAAACAATTTCATAATGATGTTTTTCTTGCATTTGACCTTTATTAACATCAGAATTAACAATTGATAAATCTTGAATAATATCTAATTTCTTATCACGAGACATTTTTTTAATAATGTCTATTTCGGGTTTTAATATTAAAGTACCTTTTGGTAAAACAATTTTTTTGTTTTTATCTAATAAATCTTCAGCTAACGTTCTTTGATATAGGCGTTCTGAAATTCTTAATTTTCTAACAAATTTATATCGACCAGGTAAACTTAAATCATAATATCTTTTTTGGAAAAAATGTTGTCACATCAATAATTGATATGTTGGTTTTAATGAATCATCATGACTAATATCTAAACTTTTAGCAGATATTGATAATTCATGAATAACGTTTTTAGCAGCTTTTTCACAAATAATTTTTTCAATTATTTGATCAATTTCATTTTTTAATTCATTGTATTTTGAAAGAAATTCACTAGGAATTTTATTAACATTAATTTTATTTTCATTAATAAAAGTTTCAAAGTTTTTATTTTTTTGATAGTATTCTGAAACCAAATCTTTCAAATAAAGATCAATAGGTAAGCCGCGTGAAGATTTTCCATCTTCTTTTTCTGAAGATAAATCTTTAAGCATTGAAACAATTTCATTATCACGTAAAATGTACTTATGATTATAGTTTTCAGATTCTAATGTTCTAACAATGTACTCATTGTTTTTAAAAACACGAAGAATTTCACTTTCAGATAAACCAAATGCTTTAAGAATAGTTGTAATTGAAAATACTTTTGCAGATTCACCTGTAACATCACGAATTACTGCTTGAACAAAATCTTTATTCTTAGCAATATATACCAACATGAAAGTACCTTTTGCTGGTAAAATTTCACAAACATAACCTTCTTGATTACGTTTACGACTATTAGATAACTTAACTTGAGATTTACTTAAAATATATGCTCCAGGAGAACGGGCAATTTGTGAAATAACAAACTTATCAATACCATTAACTAAAAAAGTACCTTTTTGCGTCATTAAAGGTATTTTAGAAAAGAATATTCCATTTTCAGAAACATCTTTAGATTTTGAAGATTTCTTAACTTTTTTATTAGCTTTTTTTACATTTCCTGTTTCGTGATCAACTAATGATAAATCAGCATATAAACTTGCTTCATAAGTTTTTGATTCTATACGTGCTTGTTTTTCTGATAATTCTGGATCAGAAAAAACAATACCATTAAACTCAACAGAAAATTTTCCATTCGGAGAAACAATAGGGAAAAATGATGAAATAATTTTTTGCAATTCAACTTCTAGAAATTTTTTATATGCGTTAACTTGCAATGATGGTAAGTTTGGTGGAACAAAGTTACTTTGAACTTTTGTATAGTCACGTCTAATAACCTTTGGCGAATACTCTCGCATTTTGAAACTAGATTTTGCCACTTTGGGACTCCTGATAGGGTATAAGAATAAAACAAAAAATAAACCTATCATCTTGCTAAAAAAATGATTTGGTTTTACTCTTAAAATTTTTTTATATATATAAAAATGCTAAAATATTATATAGCAAATATGAAATAAAATAACATTTATTTTATTTTTTTTATTTTTTTTGTTTTATTTTTTTGGTTTAACATGTTTATATTTTATATCCAATCTAGCTTCAGAAATGATGTGATTTTGCATCAAAAAATGCAAATCACCTATAAAATATGGTTGAACTAAATTTAATTTTTCAATATCTAATGCGTAGACTCTAAAAGTATATAAATGATCAGAATTCGGCGGACAAGGTCCAACATAATTACTATTTTTCAAATTTACTATTTTCTTTTCTTCGTCTGATAAACTCAAATTTTTGTAGTGACCATCAGTGCAACTATTAACACCCTGAAGAATTGTTTTATCTTTTAATGAAGCATTAAATTCTAATTTAGTTTTATTAATATTAGCAACTACCCAATGAACAAAAACTAAACCACAAGCAGATGAAGAATCATAATCTATAAATTCCAAAGCATAGGATTTGGCACCATCAACTGGTGATCAAGATATTTCCGGTGATAAATGAGACAAACCATCTATTAATAAATCATTCGATGCATTTCCACCATACTTATCACTTAAAAAGTTATCTTTGTCAACATCTGGAATATTTATAAAGAATTTATTCATTTTATAATCTATATTAATTTTATTTTTAAATTATATTAAGTTAATATGATTTTAAAATGTTTTAACAATAATTTAGAAATTAATTTAGTTTAATTGGTAAAAATTAAAATGCTAAGGTGCAAATATAAATGCTAACAAACATTGAAAAATTTGAAAAAAAAACTTTTAATTCAAAAGGAACATTTTTTTATTTACATAGTTTTATGGGTAATTTTCAAATGAAAAATTCATTTTTTAATTATTACAAGGATTATGATATTTATGCCATTAATTTACCCGGTCACGGAAATAGTAAATTAAACAATATTGAAGAAATAAAAGTTTCTTATTGTATTAATTTAGTTAAAAAATATATTGAAGATTTAAACTTAAAAAATTTAATATTATTTGGACATTCATTAGGTGGCGGTATTATTGCTGCACTAAATCAATTAATTCCTGAGCGAATTAAATTAAATATTTTTGAAGCACCAGCAAATAGTGTAATGTTAGAAAATTTAGAAGTTATTAAAAAACTAATACCAAATAATATTAATGATACTAAATTTATTATTGAACAAATGTATTTTGATCCTATAAAAACTTTTGGTTCTAGATTAAATTATGTAATTGAATCTGAATATAAAAGATGCATTGAAAAATTTAAAATTTTTGCTAACAACTTTAAAAAAGAAACTGTTATATATAACACCACATTATTCGATAATGGATTTAAAAATATTAAAAAACCTAGTTTGGTTATTTTGGGAGAAAAGGATGGAATTCTACCAACAAATTTAATGCTAAAACATTTAAGTAATATGAACAATAATCATTTAAAATTATTTATAGTTGCAAAATCTGGTCACGCCATATATAGTGAACAAAAATTTGAATTTTTAAAATTAATAGATGGGTTTTTAAATAAAAACAATGAAAGATAAAAATATTAAATCAAATTGTTTTGAATTAATAAAAAGATCTACATACGGTTTTTGTATGGGATTAAGTGATATTATTCCAGGATATAGCGGGGGAACAACATTAACATTATTGGGAATATACGATAAATTAATTTTAAATTCTAAAGGTGTTTTAAAGCCCGAAAATAATTCTAAACGATTAACACATTTTTTATGATTAATGCCTTTTGTTGTTTTTTGATTGATAACTTTTATAGGTTTAAGTTTTGCTTTAAAATATATTAAGATAGCAGGTTATCAAGATTTTATAACTATTTTGTTTAGTTCATTTGCTTTATTTTGTATTCCAATCTATATTATAGTTAACAAACCCAAAATTACAAAAAAAGAAAATTGAAAATCACTAATATCATTTCTTATTGGAATAATAATTATTATTTCAATATCTTTGATAATATTTTTATTAAATCTTAATAATCCTGTATCATTTGAACCTGGTACTCAAATAATTGATATTTTTAAAAATAATATTGATCAAATATTTTTATTTTTTTTTGCTGCTTTATTTGCGGGTTTTTGCATGATAATACCAGGTATTAGTGGTAGCATGATTACATATTTATTTAATGAATATTGAACAATAAATTATTTGTTAACTGATTCAATTGAAAATTTATTTCAAAATTTAAATATCTTGTTTTTAATTTTATTTGTGTTAGTTGCATTTATTGGCATAATACTTTCAGTTGTTTTTTCATCATGAATGATTAAAAAATATTACAAACAATTTTATTCATTTGCATTCGGCATGGTTTGTTCGTCATTTGTAGCTATTTTACTAGTAACACCAAAACAAACTTGAAACAATTCAACAAATGTTATTCATATTATTTTAATTTCTATAGCAATATTACTAGGTATATTGATAAACATTTTGTTTATATATTTATACAAAAGAAAACATAATTTAAGATTTAGAACTCTTTTTATTTAATTTGTTATTTTTTAAAAAATTAATAATTTGAAAATAATATAGTTCAGGTTCATCTAAATGTGGTGAATGACCAGAATTTTCAAAAATGCAAACTTTCAAATTTTTAGCATTTTCAGCAATATAATCAATAGATTTTTTGGGCGGAATAATTAAATCGTTTTTACCAAACATTAATAAAGTCGGTTTATTTTCAATTTTTTGATAAGCTATATCAATATTTTTTGTAGTGTTTAATGAAAGAATATCTTTAAACAAATTTTTATATTCTTTTTTTCTGGATTTAATATTTTTTATTCATTTAAACAAACTTATATTTTTATTATTTTCATCTAATTTTGGACCGACAATAGTTTGTTTAATACGATTAGAATTTATGACGAAAGCTTTTCTATTTAATGGATCTTCTAATATTAAATGACTTATTAAATTTGGAATTAATGAATTAACCATAACAGCAATTGCCCCACCCATTGAATGACCAATTAAAGCAATATTTTCCAATTTATTTTGAAATATAAATTCTGATACTAAACTTGCATATTTTGAAACTTTCATTTCAGTTTCATCATGTGACAAGTTGTCTCCATGTCCAGGAAGATTAAATGAATAATATTTGTAACCACTAAAACGAAATTTTTTAAATATACGTGCATGTGATTCATAATTACTTGAAAAACCATGAATAAAAATAACAATAGGTTTTGATTTTCATCCTCATTGATAATATGGTTTTATATTAGATAAATTAATCAGTAAATCATTTTCATCATTAGCAGAAATATTTGTTTGAGATTTACTAGATTTTAATTCCATTAAATCGGAATCTCCTTAATGTAATTATTTTTTTAAGCTCGATTTTTTCTTAATTTCTTTTGCAATTGATTTAATAAGTTCAGAAGAAGATAAATTATCTTGACGTTTTTTATTTAGTGCTAATCTTGCTCTTCGCAATTCTGATTTTGGTTTTTCATCATTTTCAGGTTCTTTAAGAATTGAATCTAATTTATTTGATGTAATAGGTGTAGAAAGAACAGATGCTAAATCAGGTCTAGAAAATTGAGATGATAAAATTTCATTTGTAATGTCGATAGGGAAAGTAGTTATCTTGCTAGGAGAATCTATTTTTTTAGTTGGAGTAGTAAATTCAAAACGTTCCATATTTAAATCATCAAATAAGTCAAAATCATACATTTTTGTTGCAAAATTGGCGTTTTGTTTATAATTACGATTCACTAATTCAGGAACTTTATTGCTTGAATGTAAAGTTACATCTTTAATTTCTTCAATTTCAGTTGTATTTTGAATACTAGATGTTACTCCATCATCATTTTCGTTATTAAAATCAATTGCGGGAATTGTTGTATTTAATCCTACAGCATCCTTTGTCAATAATGACATTTCTTGAAGAATTTCTCTTTTAATTTCTTCTTTAATTTTTTCATTTTCGTAAGCTTTACGTTTTTCATCAAAATCAAAATCAGTATTATTAGAACTATTTTTTAATGCTTTTCGCATTACATCAACATCATTAGTTATTTCAATAGTTTTCAATTCTTGTGGTTGTTGTGGATTTTGTAATTGTTGTGAACTATTAATATTTATTTCTTTAGAAAATTCTAATGGAATAGTAGGGATTGGTATAATTTCTTCATTATTATAATCATCACTCTCTATATCATCAATTATTTTTTCAGTATAAGAACGATTTGCATTAATTGCTTCCATTTCTGGATCAATCTCTTCTTCTTCTTTTTCTTCTTGCTTAATTGCAATTGTAATATTCTTTTGAATATCATCTAATTTGTTTGATAATTCATTAAATATTTTTTTATATTCTTCACTAGTTTCATTTGGTTTTTCTAAAATTGGTTCTTGATGAATTTCAATTTTTTTTGTTTGATTACTTTGTTGTTGATTACGCAAATCATCAATAGCATCTTTAATTTCATTCAAAACATCATTTGATAAATTTTCTTTTTGAATGCGAGCATTATTCAATAATCTTTCTTTTTCTTTTTGAGCAGCTTCCAACAGAGCTAAACGTTGTTTTTCAACAAATTCTTTATTTTCTTGAATGCGATCTTCTAATTGATTTTTTAATTGTTTATATTGTTCTTGTTCAAATTTTAATCGTTCACGTTCTAATTCAATTTCATTTTTAGCAGCAGATAATAATTGTTCTCTTTCATTTTCTGCTTCTTCTAAAATTTTTTGACGTTCTGAAATTAATTCTTCTCTAGCTTTTTCAATCATTTTAGTTTGGGCTTCTAAAATTTTATTTTGAGAATCGTTAAATTCATTTTCAATATCTTCATAAATTTTTTGTGTTTTTTGAATTTTTGAAATTTCTTCTTGAATTTGTTCTTGTACCAATTCTTTAACGCGTTCTTCAGAAATAGAATTCTCAATTACATTAGAAGTATTTTCTACATTTTGAAGACTTGTTAAATGATCAGAAAATTTTCGAGAATTATTTGTGTTATCAATAAAAAAGAAATCATCATCCTTTGCTTTAAAATTAATTGCATAAGTTGCACTTTCATTTAAATGATTGATAGTAGGTTCTTTTTCATCATCATCATCATCAGAATCAAAATTATTATCTGATTCAATATGAATTGTTTTTGAAGGATCATTGTTATTATTATTTTCAACAATTTCTTGATTATCAACTATCAAATCTAAATCACGATGCTTTTTTACATCATTCAAGGCAATTTGAATTGACTTATGTAATTCATCTTGATTTGCATGTGCGCTTTCTAAAGATTCTTTGAAAGAATTAAAACGATCATCATCATTAATAATAGGATTATCTTCTTTAACAATCTTAGTTGAAACAAATTCAGTGAATGATTCATTTTTTAAATTGGGCGCATCTAATTCATCTGTTAAGGTTAATAATTTTCTATCTTCATTTTTGCTATTACTTTTTTCTTTTGGAGATGTAAATGATTCTTCGTAAGATTCTATAACATCTTTAACAAAAATATCATCATTAGGCAAATCTAAACCTAAAATTTCATCAGTGATATTATTATTCAATTTGTTTTTATTTTTTTTCTCTACGACTTTATTTTGATATGAAATTACATCATCAAATATTTTATGAGTTTTTTCATCATCTACTGGTATATAAAAAGAATCTAATGTATTCATATTTTTTTCTTCTTTTTCTTCATTTAAGATTGTATTATTGATAATTGAAAAAACGTTAGTACTATTATTTCTTTTTACAGAATAAAATGATTCTAAATCATTAAAAGAATCATCAATTTTTTTGTTTTTAGAAAAATTATTAGTCTTCATAAAATTCCTCATGAAAGATGTTTTATGTCAAAATAAATTAACTTAAAATTTACAAAACACAAAACAAAGTACTTAACGCTTGTAATACCATATAACAAATATATATTTTAATACATTATAAAATAAATAATATGCAATACAAAATAAAAGTCATCACACACAATGGTAGATGCTTAATGCTGCTCTATTTCTAGCCTGACATGGTTCGCAACCATTGTTGTGATGACAATTATATTTTACAATAAATTAAATTAAAAAAAATTATTCAATGTTAATTAATTTATCTATAAACAAGTCATCTTCATCTGAATCATTTTTATCATTTTTGTCTGATTTATTATTACTTTTTTTTGATTTGATTGATGAAGAAGTTTTGATTTTTACATCTTCAAAATAATCATCTTCTTCTTCAAGTTCTTTAATAGATTTAGATAAAATATCCTCATCTTCATCAATGTTCACAAATGAATTTGATAAATTGTTATTTTTATTTTGTTTTTCTTTAAGTTTTAAAGCATCCATTTTAGAATCTATATTTTCAATTTTTTTAGTTATTTCTTTAAACGAATCAATAGCTTTAACATCTGAAATTTTATTTTCATTTATAAGATTCATAAGATTTTTTTGATTTTTAGAAATTTGTGAAATTTCTTCAGTTAATTTTTGATTAGTTATTTCATAATATTCAGAATCGTTATATTTTTTAACTAAAAGTTTATTTAGTTTTTCTAAATCACTATTCTCAGATTGCAATTTTGTTAAAATTTCACTTAATTTTTTATAACGAGTTTTATATGATTCAATTTCGCTTGTTAATAATTCGTTATCTTGAACTACTTTATCATAATTAGATCTAACTTTATCTAATTCATCGTTATTTATTTTCAATAATGTTTCAGCTTCTTTAGTAGTTGCTACCATTTCATCATATTCTTTTTGTTTTTCTTCTAAAATTTGTTCAACCTGGTTGCGACGATTTTCAATTTCATCAATTAAAAATTTTTCTTTTTCTAGCAAAATAGAATTTAATTTATTTGTTTGAGAAATCATTCTTTCTTCAAGTTCACGTTCAACATTTTCTTTAATTATTTCTGGTTGGCGAACTCTAAAATTTTCAATTGCTTGAGAACGTTTATCTAATTCAGTTGTTAAAATTTCAATTTGATTTTCTTGATTTTTAAGTTCATTAATTAATTGATTTATTTTTAATTTTAAATCATATGATTCATTATTTTTATCGTTTAATTCTTCACGCATTTTAATGCTAAAATTTTGAAGATTTAAATATTTTTGTTTAAACATTTCATAAAATTGACTTCATTGATTATATCTTTGATTAAATTCATCACGAATTCGTTCAACTTCTGAATCAATGACATTTTGCATATCATCTTTTTGTTTAGATTGCATTTCACGCAATTCATTTTGATAACGTTTTTCAATATCTTTTTTAAGAACTTCTAATTTATTAATAGTAGTTAAATTAGGATAAATTGAAGATTTACCTGTTTTTAATAAATTATTTTGTTCTAATAGAAAATCAATTTTTTCTTTTTCTAAACGGGCTTTTTCTTTAGCCATTTTAGTTTGTTCAATTTGCATTGCAACTAATTCTTGATTCATCATCAACTTTTCTATTTCGCGTTGCAAAGGAGCGGCAAACTTAAATGTTACTATATGTTTTTTTAACTTATCTAATCAAATTTCGTCTGATATGTTTTTTCGTTTAGCTTTAACAAATGCTCTTCTTGTTCTAGCTATGAAATCAATTATTTCATATTCTTCAGCATTTGGATAACAATCTAAAAATAATTTAATTGATTGATCCAATTTTTCATTATCAAAAATTTCCACATATTTTTTGTCTTGTTCTAAATTTGCCAAATCATCATGATTTTCAAAATTTATATCGTCGTCAAAAATGTCGTATTGTTTAGTATTTTGAAAATCCATAACTTATTATTTAATATCCTTACTACTATTTTTTAAATTGAAACAAACTAAATACTTTTTTATTGTATTAATTTAAACTTAACATAATTATATAATAATCATAAAAATATAGAATTATCAAATACAAATAATAAATGATTATAAAATGAACAATTTTGACATAGTTATTGTTGGCGCAGGTCCAAGTGGCATTTATTCTGCAACTTATGCCGCTTTAAAAGGAATGAATGTTTTAGTTGTAGAATCTAGTGATATTTTAGGTGGGCAACCAAGACAATTATATGGTCATAAAAAAGTTTATGATTTTCCGGGTCATTTAGTTACAACAGGTGAAATAATTGTTGAAAATCTTCTAAATCAACAAAAATCTATAAAAAATCAAATTAAATATTTGTTAAATACAAATGTAATCAAATATAAACATTTAAAAAATAATTTAATTTCTTTAAAGTTATCTAACAAAAAAACTATTAAAACAAAAGCAATAATTATTTCCACAGGAAATGGCACATTAGTTCCAAATTTAATAAATCCTGAACTAATAAAAGAAAAAGTTAATCAAAAAAATATTCATTATTATGTGGAACATTTTGATAACTATAAAAATTTAAATCTTGTTGTTTTAGGCGGTGGTGATAGTGCTGTTGAATGAGCTAGTCAACTAGCTGAAAGTCAAAAACCTAAAAATGTATCAATAATACATAGAAAACCTATGTATCGTGCAAATGCTAAATATGTTAATGAATTAAAAATTAACAAAGTTAATGAATATTTAGATTTTGAGATTGAATCAATTGATAAAAAATTTATTTATATTAAATCAAATACAAATAAAAAAATTAGCAAAATTAATTATGACAAAATTATTGTTCAATATGGATTGAAACAAATCAAACCAAAAGTAGATCCATTTATAAAAATTAATCGTTTAGGAATCAAATACTTGGTTGACAAAAACCAACAAACAAATGAACCTAATATTTATGCAATTGGTGCATCCACTTACTATAAAGGGAGACCAAACTTAATGATTGTTGGGATTAGCGAAGGTGTTATAGCTATTAAACATATTTATGACAAAATTAATCCATACAACCAAGATTATATTACAAAAGATTAATTAATATCTTTGTATATTTCATCAATAGGTTGTAAATTTATTTTATTTGTTTTAAAACCAAATCCTTCTCCAGCTGCATATTTTGGTATAACATGCACATGAAAGTGAAATACTTCTTGTCCCGCAATATTACCTTCATTTGATAAATAATTAATACCTCAAGGATCTAACTTGGAATTTTTTAATTTTTTACTAACAGATTTCACTAAATTAAAAACTCCATTTAAAAATATTTCATTTGTACTAGACAAATCTTTAAAATGTTGTTTCGGAATTACTATCGTGTGTCCATTAGCTGTTGGATTTACATCTAAAAAAGCAATAGCAAATTCATTTTCATCTAAAATTTTTGCTTCTATTTCTTTATTTATAATTTTGCAAAAAACACAATTTTCTAACATAATTTATATCCTTCAAATATAATTTAATTTTAAATTAATAATATAGAATAAAAACATGAACAACTCGTTACGTGAAGGTAGTAATTATTATGGTAATAACTCTACCAACAACAAAAAAAGAGATATAACTCAATTCAAATATCCAAAAGGTTATTTTCCTATGTTTTCAATAATAATTGTTGAAATCATAATTTTAATAATAGTTTTAATTGGAATAAATCAAAAATGATATCAATTAACAATCAATTGATATGATGCTCTTTTAGCAATTTTTGTCATAGGATTTAGTCTTAATTGTTTGTGATTAATTGCTAGACAAAATTTTGGAACTGGATCAAAATTTGCAATAAAGCAAATTAAAGACAAAATAACATTCAAAAGCAAACGAAAACATAAAAATTTAGTTAATTACAATTTTGCTTCAAATAATGTTGTTTCAATTGAAGATTATCAAAAATTCATTAATGAACGTTCAAAACAAAGTAAGAAAATTTTTTGAATATCTTTTTCTTTTCAAGGATTTGGATTATTAATATCAATTATTATTGAATTATGTTTTGTTTTTATCAAATAAATTTATTTTTTAATTTTCAAAATAGATTTTGCAGTCATTTCTTTAGGAATTTTAATATTTAAATAACTCAAAATTGTTGGAGCAACATTTGATAAAGAATTATTTTTATTATTTAAGAATTGAACTTTTTTATCTGTGCAAGCAAAAGGAACTAAATTAGCTGTATGTTTTGTTACAGGTTGTTTTTTATTATCTAACATAGTTTCTGCATTTCCATGATCTGCTGTAAAAAATAAAGTTACATTTTTTTCTTCACAAATTTTAATTAATTTTCCTATTTGTAGATCTAAATTTTCTAAAGCTTTAATAGTAGCTTCATATTTTCCTGTGTGACCAACCATGTCAGGATTTGCATAATTTAAAACTATTAAATCGTGTTTGCCAATTTCACTAATTAATTTATCTGTAATTTCTTTACATGACATTTCTGGCGCAAGATCATATGTTGCAACTTTTTTATTTGAAGGAATTAAAATTTTAGTTTCTAATGGATAATCTATTTCTTTACCGCCGTCAAAGAAAAAAGTAACGTGTGCATATTTTTCAGTTTCAGCAATTCTTAATTGTTTCTTTTTATTTTTAGCTAAAACTTCACCCAAAGTATTTTTGTAATCTATTTGGGGAAAGGCAATTGCTGAAGGCACAATTCCTTCATATTGCATCATTGTAACCAAAAATAAATTTTTACGTTTTATTTTTGCTTTGACATCATAATATTTTGAACCAAATAAATAATGTGAAAGTTGTCGAGCACGATCTGGTCTAAAATTTGCAAAAAATATAGAATCATTATTTTGAACTGTAATATTTTTAATTGGTTCTTGAGCATTAATAGCTGGTTCTATAAATTCATCATTAATTTTTTTAGAATATTGCTCTTTAATGTAAGTTAAAGGTTCATTAAATGTATTAGCTTTTCCTAAAACTATTGCATCATATGCTTTATCAATTCGATCTCATCGTTTATCACGATCCATAGCATAATATCGACCAGAAATTGTTCCAATCTTTACATTTAATTTTTTTAATAAAGGTAAAGTTTTTTTCAATTCTTTGTATATTGTTTGTGGTGGAACATCTCGACCATCTGCAAAAATATGTAACACAGTTTTAAGTTTATTTTTATTGGCAACTTCTAAAATTGCCAAAATATGATTTAATAAACTATGAACACCACCAGAAGAATACAAACCCATTACATGAAAAGTTGATTTGTTTTTCTTTGCATGATTAATAGCACTTGTTAATGCTTTATTTTTATTGAATGTTTTATTAGCAATTGATTTATTGATTAAAGATAAACCAGTATAAATAACTCTACCAGCACCTATGTGTAAATGACCTACTTCTGAATTACCTATTTGATTTTTTGGCAATCCAACAGCCTCTCCTGAGGCTTTAATGTTAATGCAAGGATATTTTGTTTGTAATTTATCTAAATTTGGAGTTTTTGCGTTTAATACTGCATTTCCTACTTTATTTTTAGAAATTCCATATCCATCTAAAATCATTAATAATACTTGATTGTTCATAACATCTATTTACCTAATAGTTTTAAATAATCTTTTGCCAACAATGAAGCGCCACCCACTAATGCTCCATCAATGTCTGGTTGTTTCATTAATGACTCAATATTGTCAGGTTTAACAGAACCACCATATAGAATTTTAACTTTTTTAGCTATATTAGAATTTGCAATTTTTTCAATTTCTTGTCTAATTTTCTTAATTGTGTTTTGAGCAATATCTACCGTAGCTGTTTTGCCTGTCCCGATTGCTCAAATTGGTTCATATGCAACAATTAAATTACTTAATAATTCTATAGGAACATTCAATAAAGCTTTTTTTAATTGAGTTGCACAAACTTGATATGTTTTTTTGTTATTAAATTCTTCTATATTTTCCCCAATACATAATATTGGAATCATTTTATTTTCAAGTAAATTTTTAACTTTTTTATTTACTATATCGTCTGTTTCATTATAGTACATTCTTCGTTCTGAATGTCCAACAATTACATACTTAATTTTAATATCTTTTAATTGTGATCAACTTATAGTGCCAGTGAATGCTCCTGAAGAAATATAATTAGCATCTTGTGCAGCAATAATCATTTGTTTTGGTGCTAATGATTTTGCTAATTCTAAATGAATTGCTACAGGAGCTACCCCAAATGTGCAACAAATATTTTTGTTTTTAAGTGAAGCATTTAAAATTTTAAAAAATTCTTTAACTTCTTTTTGAGTTTTATTTGTTTTCCAATTACCAATAATAATTCTTTTTTTCATACAATAACTCTTATAAATTTAATAATGTTTTAATTTGATCATTTATTGTTTTAGCTTCTTGACTAAGTGCATTTAAGTTTTCGCCATATAAATTATAATAAACTTTAAATTTAGGTTCTGTTCCAGACATTCTAAAACGTAGTCAAGAATCTCCATCTAATATTCAATCATAACAACCACCAACTTCATTATATTTTATAGAAGTAATAGTTCTATTTCCTATTGTTTTTTCACTATATTTTAAAATTTTATCTAAACGATTTTTTACTAATTCTTTTCAATTATTTTCCACAAAAGTAAATGAAATAGTGTCATTATGAATAATTCCATATTTTCCATAAATATTTTTTTCTAAATGATCAATAATATTAATGTTGTTTTTTAAACATTCATTGTATATTTCTAATGCCAATGCAGCTGCTTGATATGCATCTTTGTCTCTGTTTATTGTTGAATTTAAAGCGCCAACAGCTTCTTCAAATCCAACAACAAATTCTTCTGAATCTTTGATTTTATTAATTTTATCTCCAACTCATTTAAAACCAGTTCCAACTCGATAAACTTCTCCATGATATTCTTTGATAATACGATCAATTAAATTTGTTGATACGTATGAAGAAACAATATATGGTTTTTTGGTAAATGTTTTGTTTTTAAGTATGTAATCTGTGTAAATAATGCCCATTTGATTTCCACTTAAAAAACGTCAAGAATTTTTATAGCGAACACCAAGGGCAAATCTATCAGCATCAGGATCAACTTGAATAATCACATTTGCATTGTTTTTATCTGCATACTCTATTGACAAATCTCACGCTGCACGATTTTCTGGATTTGGTGTTGGAGTATTAGAAAAATTCCCATCAAAAATACATTGTTCTTCAACTAAAATTATGTTTTTATAACCTAGTAGTTTAAGAAATTCAGGTAATCTTTTACATGCAGTACCATGTTGACCACTAAAAACTATTGAAAATTCTTTAGATTCATTGATATTAGTTTTAATTAATGCTTGTTTACAATCTTCATAATATTGTCTAAAAATATCTTCATTTAAATATGTAATTAATGAATCATCATTAGTCACTTTTAAATCTATCATTTCAATTACATTAGGCATTAATTCAACAACTTTTAAACCATCATCAGGCAAAACTTGAGCACCTGTTTCATTATAGATTTTAAAGCCATTATCTTCTTTAGGATTATGACTAGCAGTAACAATAACTGCTCCTTGTGCATTTAATTTTCTTATAGCATACGAAACAATTGGCGTAGAAGTAAGTTGATTATTTTCAAACAAATAAACTCTAATTCCTAGCGAAGTTAAGATATTAGTTACATCAATAGAAAAATCAATACCATTATTACGATTATCATGAGCAACAATCACGCTAATATTCTGATTAGAAAATTTATTTTTTAAAAATTTTCCATATCCTGTTGCCATTTGATAGTATGTAATTTTATTTAAAAATTGAGTGCCAGGAGCCATTTTAGCTCTTATACCAGCTGTGCCAAACGATAACGGCGCATTAGAGAAAGCTAATTCTAACTCTTCATTTTTCATTTTAGAAATAATATCTTTATCTGTTTGTGGAACATTATCACTAGATAATCATTTTTTAACAATTTCATTATTCATAATATGTGTGTGTCCTTTTTATTTTAATGCATCTTTATTAAAAGCAAACGGTAATAATTGCTCGAGAGTATAAAAAGATTTTTCACCTTGAAGATTATAAGTAATTATAGGTGTTTCGGGTTTTGCAAATTCACTTAAAACTTGACGACAAACCCCACAAGGAGTTCCAATATCTTTAACAATCGTGTCAGTCAAAATATATACTTTAAAAATTTGTTTAAAACCCGATGTAATCATAGATGAAACAGCACTACGCTCGGCACATATAGTTGGTGAATATGCAGAATTTTCTATATTAACTCCAGCGAATCATCCTCCATCAGTTAATAATAAACAACTAACTCTAAAATTCGAATATGGAACATATGCGTTACTTATTAATTCATTAAGTTTTTGAAAATAAATATCTTTTTCTTTCATTATCGTTACCTTATAAATTAAGAAATTTTTATTATTTTTTTAGCTTTATCAATTAGATCTTGCTTTATTGGTTTAGAAGAATATAATGTTAATATTTTATCTTTTATTTTAATTTTTTCATTTGATTTAGCATGTAAATAAATTCCGGCTTGAAAATCTATTTTATCTTCTTTTTTTCTTCTACCAGAACCCAAATCAACTCCTATTTCAGCTAATTCTATGATACTTTTGTATGAAATTTTTCCTGATTTCCATGCTGCTATATTAGTTCAATATTTAGGTTTGAAAAAAGTATCATTTTTAATTTTTGCAATATTTCCATTTTGCAATTCAATTCAGTTACAAAAATTATTAAATGCTATTTTGTTTTCTAAAACATAATTTATTTTTTCTTTAGCTTCTTTTTTTGTTTTGCATTTTTTAGTTTTCAAAAGAATTAAAGTTACTAAATCAAACATTAATTTTTTAAAATCTGTTCCAACATCAGAATTATTTTTTAAAAAATCTATGGCCTCTTTTACTTCAATTGCATTACCCACAGTATTCCCTAATACTTCATTCATATCACTTAAAACAAAATAAACTTTTCGTTTAAATTTTTTAGCTAAATTTTTCATGATATTACTTAATTTTTTTGCTGTTTCTATATCATGACAAAATGCTCCTTGACCATATTTAATATCAATAAAAATGTAATCCGACTCTAAAGCAAATTTTTTAGATAAAATTGATGCTGCTATTAAAGGCAAAGAATCAACTGTTCCTGTTACATCACGTAACGCATATAATAATTTATCAGCAGGAACAATATCATTTGTTTGTCCCACAATAAACATGTTTGCTATATTTAATATTTTTTTAGAATTTTTTAAATCAATATCAGTATTTACATTAATAGATTCTAACTTATCTATAGTCCCGCCAGTAAAACCTAATCCTCGGCCAGATAATTTTGCAACACCTAAATCAAAAGAAACTAATATTGGCGCTAAAGCAATACTTACTTTATCGCCTATGCCACCTGTAGAATGTTTGTCTATTAAAATTTTTTTATACTCGGGATGAAATTTATAAATTTTTCCCGAATCAATCATTGCTTTTGTTAAAAAATATAATTCATTATCATCTAATCCGTTAAATCATATAGCCATTAACAATGCACTAATTTGATAATCTGGAATTGATTTGTTTACTAATCCTGAAATACAAAAATTAATTTGATCTTGAGACAATTTTTTTTTATTTTTTTTTAATTCAATAATTTCTATAATATTCATAAATTTTGTTTTAAATTTAATTTTTATTTAATGTTTCTTTTATTATTTCTACACTTTTTGAAGAACCAATTCTTTCGGCACCAGCTTTTATTAATTCCTCAACAAACGTTAATGTTTTTATTCCACCAGATGCTTTAATTTTTAATTTGCTATTATTTTTTTCAATAACGTTTTTCATTATTTCAATATCTTTGATTGAAGCGCCTCGAGAAGAAAAACCTGTTGATGTTTTTATAAAATCCGCTCCTCCATCAATAACAACTAAAGTTGCTTTTTCAATTTCATTCTCACTTAATAATGCTGTTTCAACAATAACTTTTAATATTTTTTTCTTGCATACTTTTTTTATTTTTCTAATTTCGTTAACTACACAGGCGCAATTTTCTTTAAATTCAGATATATTTAAAACCATATCTATTTCATCCGCGCCTTCCTTGATAGCTATTTTGGTTTCATATACTTTTTGTTTTGTAGATGTTTGTCCTAATGGAAAACCAACTACTGTGCAAATTTTGACACTTGAATTATGTAATTGTTCTTTTACATAAGGTACATATGATGGATTAACACAAACTGAAAAAAAATTAAACTTTACTGCTTCATCACAAAGTTGTTTAATTTCTTCTACAGAAGCATCAGCACGCAATAATGTGTGATCAAATAAGCTATTGTAATTCATAATTGTTAACACCTTAATTTATTTTTGTAATTCACAAGCCATTTCTAAAGCAAGTTTAACCATAGTGTTAAATGTTGTTTGTCTTTCTAAAGAAGATAAAGATTCTTTTGTGATTAAAGAATCACTAACAGTTAGTAATGTTAAAGCTTTTTTCTTTTCTTTAATAGCATTTGCATATAAACCAAATGCTTCCATTTCTACAGCTACAGCTTTATGTTTTTTATAAATTGTTTCAGGTTTATATTTATCTTGATAGAAAGCATCTTCAGATACAATTGTTTCAATTGAAGCATTTATATTATTTGCATTGGCAATTTTTTTTGCTAATTTAACTAATTGTGGACTAGCCGATAATATTTTGTTGTTCGCTTTAACACCTATCATTTTAGGATAAGTAGATTCACTATATGCTTTATCTGCTATTATTACATCACCAATTTTTAATCGTTTAGTAACAATACCACATGAACCAATTCTAATAATTGAATTAACTTTATAAAAATGCATTAATTCATATGAATATATTCCAATTGATGGAATACCCATACCACTAGCCATAACAGTAACTTTTTTGTTTTTATATGTTCCAGTATATCCTAAAACATTTCTAACTGTATTGATACAAACAAAATCTTCTAAAAAATTTTCAGCAATTCATTTAGCACGCAATGGATCGCCGGGCATTAAAACTACTTTCGCAATATCATTAATTTTTGATTCTATATGAGGTGTCATAAACAAATGTCCTTACAAAATAAAATATTTATTTAAAATTAAACCAATTTAAATTATAAGATTTTTTACAATATTAAATGTGATAAATTTATAAAGGACAAATATGAATCCAAAAATCCTTATAGCAATAGAAGATTTATTATTAGAAAAAGAAATTAAATCTATTTTTGCTAAAAATGAATTTGAATATAAAAATTTAGCAAATGAAAATGATATAGATTGAAGTGAATTTAAAAATAATTTAAGAACTAATGATAAAAATCAAATTATCCTTTATTTAAAAAAACCTAAAATTAAATATAATTCAAACATAGATCTTTTAAATGAAGAAAATTTAGATATTATTTTCAAATGAATTGAAAAATTTAACAAAGTACATCAAAACATTTTGCAATTGAATCAAAATAAAGAAATTAAGATTCTTTATATTACAAATTCATCAGAAAATAACGATCCTATAGAAATTATAATCAACAATTATATTTGAAAATATTATGAAGGTTTGTTCATTGAATCAAAAATTTATGGAATTGAACTAGGTATGATTTTCAAAAATTCAAACCATTCTTTTTGAAATTATGCTAGTAATATAATTAATTTTTTTCAAAATAAGAATAAAGCATTATTTACAAATATTACAAAACAAGAATTAAATAATGAAATTGTTACAAGATCAAAAGTTCAACATAATAAAGTTATAAATTGAAATAACGATAGTAAAAAAGTTGCAATAGTTACAGGCGCTTCAGGTGGAATAGGATTGGAAATTGGTAAATATCTGATAAACAAAAATTGAAAAGTTTATTCATTATCAAGAAACTTTGGAATTCATCATGGAATTATTTATATAACTTGTGATTTAAAAAACTCGAATGATATTGAAAAAACCGTTAATGAAATACTTAAAAAAGAAAAGAAAATTCATTTACTAGTCAATAATAGTGGATATGGAATAGGTTCTTCTCTTGAAAATTTAGAAAATAACGAATTTGAACAAATGTATAAATTAAATGTAATAGGCGCTCTAAATTTAATTCGCACTTTACAACCTATACTGTCTCAAAGTGAAGGAACTATCATTAATATTGGTTCAATGGCTGGAATTTTTACTATTCCTTTTCAATCAGCATATTCATTAACTAAGGCAATGATTGATACATATTCTGAAATTATTATGAGAGATTTAAATTCTAAAAATATTTATATTTCAACATTAATGCCTGGTGACACAAAATCTAATTTCAGCAAAAATAGAGTAATTTCTTCAAAAGACAAAAATACTAGATATGAAGAACGAATAAATAAATCTATTAAAAAAATGGAATATGATGAATCTAAAGGACATAACCCTAAATTAATAGCAAAAACTATGTATAAATATTTGCACAAACATAAAATTCCAATTCGATTTACTGTGGGCAAATATAAATTAGTATTTTTCTTATCTAAAAAAATTTGTCATGTTACAACAGAAAAAATAATTAACAAATTATATGGTGTAAATAAAAAATAAAAAGTTATTTTGGATATATAATTTCAATATGATTTTCTATTGATTGATAAAATAATTTATTTATTAAAGGTTTATTATTATTTAATTTATTAGCAATATAATAATCAAAATTTATTTTTTTTAAAAAAATATTTTTATTTTTCACATTAGTAGATAAAGCAAATTTAATACCTTGAGATTTCAAAAAATTAATATTGTGAATAGCGGAAGTATTTAGTGTTGCATCTTTTGAAAAATCATTTATAAAAATATTAATAATTAAATTATTTGTTATTAGATTATGTTGATTTATTTTTGATAAAAAACTCTTTGAATTAAATTCATCATTTTTGAATAAATTTAAAGAATAATCAATTATTAAATAATTTTTTTTATTCTTATGTAAATTTTCATTTGTAAATGCATTAATACTTTTCATTGCAAAAAATCTAATTAAAGCATCGTTAATATTAGAATCTTGTAAACTTGCTAAAATATTATTTTTATTTAATAAAAGTTTTGATAGTCAACAAAAATTAGAAGAATAAAATTTTATATTTGATTCTTTTAAACTTATGAATTCATCTCAATAAGAATTAATTTCATTTAAAGGAATTTTTTGTGAAAGGTTTTTGTATATGTTTGCATCAGATTCAAATAATTTAAATTCTACTGGATCAAAAACTTGAACAATATTTGATTTTTTTAGTAAATCATATTGCTTAATTAAAATTTCAGATAATGAAATCATTTTATTAAAGTCAGTAGAATGGATTCCATAAATAATCCCGGCTGTTTTTATTTCAATTGAGTATTCATCATTTTTATATTTAATTTTTTTAGGCACACTTTTAAACATTAACTCGTATGAATAAAATAAATCATTAGTGCTTCTTCTTTTTAAATTGTTTCCACTATATATTTGATTTAAATTAATTCTCTTACTTTCTTCCTTTGATAAAGGAATAAACACACCATAATAATTAGAAGGACTTAAAAATCAATTGGGTTTATCATTTTTTAATAATAAATTAATTTTTGATTTAATCATTTTTGCAATTAATTCATTAATTTTTTTGTTTTTTTCTTTATAACTAGCAATACTAAACAAAATCATAATTCCATATTGGATTTTATTATTTGTTATTTTTTTTCATAGAAAATCATTAGTGTAACTAGATAAAACAAAATCATTTTTATCAAATTGAATTGCTTGTGAAAGTTGTTTAGTTTTACCTATATAATTTATTAATGGAATTGAAAATAAATAATAAATTAACAAATAAATTAAATTTATTCAGGGTAGCACATATGCTAAATTAATAATTTCATTTGGAATAAAAGTTACTGCAAAAATTAAACTAAAAGCAATTATAGGAATGCTAATTAAAATAAAATATAAAAATTTTTTTTTATTTATTATGTGTAAAAAAGTAACAATCAAACATAAAAATAAATAAAAAATAAATGAATAAATTACTAATAATAAATTGTTTTGATTCTGATAATTAAATAATATCGAAAATGAAAAATATGAAATTGTTGAACCAATAAAAGCAAACGGAGTTATATAAAAAATAGATAAAACAATTAATGGTATATCACCAACAACTATATAATAATTATTCAAACTAATTTTTATCAAATTAAGAAATAATGAAATTAAACCTACTATAAAACCAAAAACAAAATAAACAAAATAATAACCTATTTTTGTATTTATTATATTTCTAATTATTGGGATTTTATCTATTCTTAAAGAAACATACAAAAAAAACAAAAAGAAAATTAATCCAATAAACAAGTTAACAATACAACTTATTAAAAAACCTGTATCTAGCATGTACTTTTAACAAAATTAAACTAATGAAAAATGAATTTGACGAGCATGCAAATCAATTTGAACAACTTTTACTTTTACCTTATCACCAATTGTAAATTTTCTGCCTTTTTCGCGGCCAATTAGTGCTGAATCATTTTCATTATATGTATAGAAATCATCAGTCATGTTAATTACACGAACTAATCCGTTAATTGTATTTTCTAATTCAACAAACATTCCATAATTTGTTACAAAAGAAACAAAGCCTTCATATACTTCGCCAATTTTTTTAGACATGTATAAACAAAACATATGACTATTAATTGTTCTTTCACAAGTAACAGCACGAGTTTCATTCAAGTTAATCAAATCACAAATTTCTCTCAATTTGTTTTTTAATGCTTGGCGTTGTGGTTCTGTATAATTTTCTCTATCATACAAAAACATTCATAATAAACGATGGACAATCAAATCAGCATATCTTCTAATAGGGGAAGTAAAATGAGTGTAATGTTGGCTTCCTAAACCAAAATGATAAGTATTATCAGTACTATAGAAAGCCTTAGCCATCATTCTTAATAATAAAATATTAACAATTGGTAAATTTGGATTATTTTTATTGTTGTTTAATCAACCCGAAATTGTATTTGATTTAATATCTAAAAAATTTTCAGATATTTTAAATTCCAAATGTTTTGCTTCTTGAGCAAAAATTTTCAATTTTCTTTGACTAGGTTTCGGATGAACACGATAAATAAATGGGATTTTGTTTTTGTTTGCTATTTGAGTAATTGATTCATTTGCACAAACCATAAAATCTTCAATCATCATTTGAGCTTCGCCATGTTGTTTTGTTAAAACATCTATTGGATCATACATTTCATCAACTACAATAATTGGTTCTGGCATTTCAAATTCAATAAATCCGCGTTCACGTTTCTCTTTTCTTAAAATTTGTGCCAATTCTTTAGCATCTTTTAACATCAATTTAATTGAATTTGAATCATTTTTTAAATCATTTTTATTATCAAAAAAATCATTAACTTCATCATAACTAAATCGTCGCTTACTGTTAATAATCGCAGGATATGTTAAATTATCAACAACTTGACCTTGTGGATTAATTTCAACTTCACTTATTAATGCCATTTTGTTTTCATTAGGATTCAACGAACACAAATCATTTGATAATTTTTCTGGCAACATAGGAATTACTTGATTAATAAAATAAACTGATGTGGAACGCGAAAAAGCATCTTTATCTAATTCAGAATTGAATTCAACATAATGTGAAACATCTGCAATAGCAACAATTAATTTAAAATTTTTATTTTCTAGTTTTTTAACATATATTGCATCATCTAAATCTTTTGATGTGGCAGGATCGATTGTAATAATATCCAAATCAGTTAAATCTTTACGAATTTTGTTTCGAGGATGATTTATATCCAAAGATAAATTTTCAGATTCAACAATTGCATTTGGACTAAAATCATATTCAATGTTTAAATCGTACACAATAGATTTGATATCAATACCTAAATCTTTTTCACCACCAATTTTTTTAACAAGTGTAGCAGTTGCTTTATTAGTTTCTGAAGATATTTCTTTTAATTCGAATAAAATTTTGTCATTTTCTTTAAGTTCTTTATATTCTTTATCTAGAGTAACTGTCAAATACATTTTAGAATCATCTGGATAAACAAAATATTTATTTCCATCAAATGTATATTTACCTACATATCTTTTTTTATTTCTTGAAATGACTTCTATAACAGCAGCATCTTTTAAATCACGTAATTCATTTTTATCTAGTGGAGCAAATTTTACTCTATCGCCATTTAGCGCTCCTTTTAAATTTAATGAATGAACAAAATATGTTGCTCTTTCGTCATTATCCAAACGAATAAATCCACAATTTTTAGATCCAATTGATATTGTTCCTTCTTGAGCTTGATCAAAAAGTATTGGGGCATTTTCATAGCCCAAAACTAATTTATTATTTTTGCTTAATTGTCTTAACAAACCAGAAGCAATTAATTTATCAATTGTTTGATAAATTTTTTGCTTACCTTTTGTTCCATAATTTTCTTCTAATAATCTAACCATAATTCCTGGAGGAACTGGACGACCATTTTCTTTTTTAATTATTTCTAATATTTGTTGTTCTATTGGTTCTAAATTCATAATTAATTAAATTCCTAATAATTTATTGTTGCTGAGTAAAATGAAAAACCAAGCCTAGAATTAAAAACAAAATCATTATTACAAACATTACTATTTGTAAAACTTTAATCAAACCTCGATCTTTTGTTTTTTTAAAAATTTCTAAATCTTGTCCCGAAAGTGACGCAAGACCACCAGTACTTCCTGAATTTGATAACAATAAACCTATAATTAATGAAATTATAGACATAATGAACATTATTATTTGGATTGCATTCATAAAATACACTTTAATCATTTTTTATGCTTTGTATGATTTTATTATAATATCTAATTATTTAATCAATTTTTATATCATTTAAGATTTGTTAATTATTATGAACAGATGAATTGAAATATTATTAATTCCTAGAAATGCATTTAAATTTAAAAAAATGAAAAATATTGAAAAATATCAAAAAAATTGAAAATATCAAATTATTGATTTTTATTGAAAAAACAATGTCAAAAATTTAAGTTTAATGTTTAGTATTACCTTAAACCCTTTTTCTATGAAAGAGTTAACAGAAACAAAATTAAATAAAAAAAAGAAAATTTTAATTAATGGATATTGAAAAGATTTAAAATATGAATATCATTTTTTAAAAAGTAAAGGATTTGATGTGTATTTACTTAAATAATTAATTTATAGATTTATACAATTCTTTAATTTTATTAGTTAAATGCCAAACATTGCTTTTTGAAACATTTTTTTTTAATTTTTCTGACATTTTAATTGCTATTTCATTTAAAGAAATTTCTTTATATTTTAATCTCATTTCACAATACATTTTTATATTTTCAGGTAAATTTTGATATTTATTAGCCAATTTTATTTTTTTAATCATATTGATAATTTCACTAGATGATTTTGAAATTTTTTGTAAATTAGAAACATCAAAATTATTAAGACGTCTCATGTTGTTAAAAAAATCACGTTCAATTCTAGTATCTTCAAATTTAAATAAAGATTCAGTTAAACCAATAAATTTCAAAATATCAGCGATCGTTTCAGATTTTTTTATATAAATAATATATTTGTTTCGTCTTTTATATATATTGTTTTTTTTACTTATTTTAAATTCAAGAAACAAAGCAGCGATGTCTTTTAAATAATTTTTATCAAAAGATTGAATTTCCAAATGATAATTAGATTTTTGGGGTGAATTAATACTTCCGCCACTTAAAAATGCACCCATTAAAAATGCTTTAGCTAGCGAAGAATTATTTTCAAAATTTGTTTTTTCATTTAATCCTAAATCAGAAATAATTTGTTGAAAATTTCCAATAAAAATTATTTGATATTCTCTTCTAGAATTGTTATTTTTTAATTCACTTATATGAATTTTTCAACTTTTTAAATCATAAAGTTTTTTAGTAATTGTGATAACAAATCTTGCTATAAATGAAAAATGTGTTTTAAGAATTCAAACTTCTTGCCCATTCAAATTTTTTGTTATTAAATTATTAATAAAAAAAGATTTTAAAAAAAATTTTGATTCTTTATTATTTAAATTTAAATGACATATTTCATTTTTAACAAGTTCACTATATGTAATAGGCATAATTAATTTAATTTAGTTAAATATTCTTTAACATTTAATGCTGCTATTGTTCCATCATTTATTGCTGTTGAAATTTGACGATATTTTTTAGCTATACAATCTCCTGCTGCATAAAGACCAGGAACACATGTTTCCATTTGTTCATTTACTTTAATGAAACCCGCTTCATCTTTAATATCAAAATTATTAATAAATTTTGTTGCAGGAATTGCTCCAATGTATGGAAAAATACAATCAACAGATAATGTTTTTAGTGAATCGTCCTTAACTGATTTTATTACAAATGAATTAACTTTATTTTCACCTATAACTTCGTGTGGTACATAAGATAACAAAAATTCAACATTTGGATATTTTTTTAATATATCTACAGTGTAACTATCTGCTCTAAATTCATCTCTACGGTGGACAAGATATACTTTGCTCGCTATGCCGGCTAAATAAATGGATTCATCAATAGCAGCATTGCCTCCACCCACAACTGCAACTGGTTTATTTTTGTATAAAGAACCATCACAAATTGCACAATAACTAATTCCTTTGTTATAAAATTTGGATTCATTTGGAGTATTCATAGCTCTTTCATTTGATCCTGTAGCAATAATTATAGATTTTGCAAAAATAGTTTTAGTTGGTAAAAAAATTAAAAAAAATTCATCTTTCTTTTCTATTGAAACTACAGAATTATACTCAATATAAACATTTAATTTAGATAATTGATTAAACATTTCTAAACTTAAATCAGGTCCTGTTTTAGATAAAACACCTGGATAATTTTCAATTACACCAGTTTTTAGCATTTTTCCACCAGGTGCTCCACCTTCAACCAAACATAATTTTATATTTGCTCGAGCTGCGTAAATACCAGCGGTAATACCTGCTGGTCCAGCACCAATTATTACAAGATCATATAAATCTTTGTTATCTGAAATTGTATACATAAAATGCTCCAAAATATTGACTAAAATCTATTAAAGTATTTTACTTTAAAAAATAAAATAGATAATAAATATGCTTAATTACTAAATAATATAAAAAAGGTTATGATTTAAAATCATAACCTAATTATTAATTTATTCTGGAGTTTTTACTTTAACCATTTTAGCTCTTGATAAGAAGAAAATAATTGCTCCTATAACTGGTGGTAAAAACATAAATACAATCACTCATAAAATATTTTTTAAATTTAAGGCTTTAATTACTATGTATACAATACCACCTATTAACAATCCGAAAATGAATGAACATAATAATCCAACAAGTGTAATTTTATCGTTTGTTCTGATTTTAATTTTTTTAGCCATGTTAAAGTATCTCTCCACAAATAATTTATAAGCAAAAATTAACAATAAATAAATTTGATAGTTAATTAAATTTGCTAATTGGTTGGTATATTATATAAAAATAAAATAAAAATGAATATACTTAAAATGAAAAATATAAATAAAATAGTATTAACAAATCTTAATTTCAAATCCAATAAATTCCTATTTTATGGAGAAAAATATGCAAACATCTAATAAACTATGAACAGAATTATGCAAGGACATTCCATATTCGCCTGCATATGCTATTTCACATCTGATAGATCCAAGCATTTTTCATTTTTTTAATGAAAATGATTTAGATACAAATCAATTAACAATTTATATGATTTATGATTCGACTATTGATAATGAAAAATTATTAATATTTGATAATGGTGTTGGATATTCAAAAAATGAATTAGAACAATTAATTCAATTTGAATCAATTACCACAAAAGGTTGAAAACAATGATTAAGAGCTTTACAGTGAATTAGTAATGGTGCAAAAATTTATTCTAAAAAAATTGAAGATTCAGAAACTTATCAAATCGTTTTTAACAATGATCAAAATCAATTAACAATTGATCCATTAAAAAGTTATGGCGCAAAAGAATTTATTTCAAGAACAAAATTTGGTAGTGGATCTTTATTTCAAATCAAAATTAATAAAAAATGAAATATAAAAGAATTTAGTGAAATAATTAATCAAGTCAACAAGATTTTTCAGAAATATGTAAATTTAAAAAAAATAGAATTTAAGGCTGTTTATCGCAAAGATAATATTTTTTATGATTGTGCTGATATAAAAAATCCTATTGAAATTGATACATATAGAAAAGCAACATCTTTAAAACCTATACAAAGACCAAAATTATTTGTTGATAAAGATAATGAAAATCATATTTCCATAGACGAAAAAATCAATTTATTTAATTACACTATTGGAATTAAAGGTTTTGTAGGAATTTTAGAAACTCCTGATCCAAATAATTCTGGAATTTATTGTTTTCATGCAAATAAATTAGTTAAAGGCGCATTAACTAATACAAGTTTAAAACCAAAAGAAATTTTTGGTGCATTAACTGATATTGAATATAGTTGCATTTATGGAGAACTAGAATTTAGTAACATTCCAGTTAGTATTACTGGTGATAATTTTGTTATTAATGAAGATGAATATAAGGAAATTGTAAATCTTTTAACTAATATAATTGGTAAACAAGGCGAAACAAGCAAAAATAAAACTATTACATCTAAAGTTAACACAGAATATGAAGAAACAATGAATATTTTAACGTCAAAAACTATTGAATATTCAAATTACAATGATGATGAAAATATTGAAGATTCTATTAGATCGACTAAAGCAATTATTGATTTGAAAGTTGAAACCGTTAGAAAAAACAAAAAAGAAACAAATGTATATTCAATAAAAGATGAATATGGAAAAGAATACAAAATTCAGTTAGTCGCATCAAATAATAGAGAAACTAGTGGGTGTTGAATAAAGAAAAAATATGGTAATGATGGTTTGATAATTGTTTATTTTAATCAAGAACATCCTTTTTTAAAACCAATTGTCTTAAGCAGTAAAAAAGCATATAACACGTTTACCGAATTTGTTATATATTATGTTATGGCTGAAGAAAGAGCAATAATCGAAGGTGCTGGTGTGGATGAATTGAAATTTTTAATTGATAACTATTTACGCAAAGGAAATTAATTTATTTTTTATTTATGGATATTAACACAGATATTAAACAACTAATTTCTCAATTTAATAATTCCAATCATCAAGAACATTTTATTGAATATTGCAAATTATCCGGAATGGACAACGAATCAATTGCAAAAATTCAAATGAAAGCAAAGGATATTATTGAAACTTTAGGTAATAGTCCAAAAGGTTTAAAAGCTCTTTTGGTTGGAAAAGTTCAATCTGGTAAAACAAGTACTTTTTCTGCATGTATTTCTCAAGCTTTTAATAAAGATTATGATATTGCCATTGTTTTATCAGGTCGTGATAATGTTTTAAATAAACAAACTTTTGATAGATTGAAAAAAACTTTTACAAAGGATGATTTTTCAACTGGTGTTAATGTATATCAAATAAAAGAAATTATCGCTAGTAAAGATAATAAAACATTTATAGACGAATTACACAAATCAATATTAAATAGAAAAAAAACTATTTTTGTAAGTTTGAAAAATCAACAAATTGAAAAATTAATTGAGTTGTTATCAGCACCAATTTTTTATAAAACAAAATTTTTAATAATTGATGATGAAGGTGATTTAGCATCATTTAATACATCTGAAGATAAATCATTGGAATCTTTTACATATCGTTCTATTAGAAAAATGATAGAAACATTTAAACAAAATGCAACATTCATATCTGTGACAGCAACTCCACAAGCTCATATTTTGCTTTCTCATCATGATGCTATAAAACCAGATTATATATTCACAATTGATCCCGGAGAAACATATATGGGAATTAATGAGTTTTTTGGCAGAGATTATGAAAAATATATAGTAGAAGTTTCAGATGATGAAAAACAGGCAATTGAAAATGAAAGAGAGTCAACTCCCGAATCATTTAAATTGGCAATTATTCATTATTTAGTTGCAGCATGCTTATTTCACATTGAAAATAAAAAAATTCAAAAAACTGCAATGCTAGTTCATACTGCCAAAGAAATATTAAGACACAATATGATTGCAGATAAAATTAATTCATACAAAAAATCATTAGAACGTTTTTTAAGAATTGAAGATTCAAGTGAAAGCGAAAAAATTATTAAAACTATTAAAGATGTTTTTTATTCATATAAACCATCATTTGAATGAACTAATTTATTTATGAAATTGTTTATTAAACACCTTCAATATACATCTATAAATGTTGTTAATTCAGAAATCGATGATCCTTTATACAAAGACACTCCAAATAATATTGTAGTAGGTTCTGCAATGATTGAAAGAGGAGTTACTTTTCAAAATTTATTAACTACATATATTACAAATAGAGCCGAAGATGCCATAGCAATAGATACTGCACTTCAAAGAGGAAGATGATTTGGATATAGAAAAAAATATGCTCATTTAATGAGAATTTTTATGTTAAAACATTTGTTTCAAAATTTTAAAGATCAAATTTTAAAACATGACAATAATTTATGAAATATTTTAATAGATGCAGAAAAAAATCATTTACCTTTTAGTAAATTAGAAAAAAAATTATTAATTTCTAGTGATGATTTAATTGCTACACACAAAGTAAAACATAATCGAATTATTTTTAATAGATATTATGCAAAAAATAATTTAAATAGAACATCTGAAGAAAGAAGATATTCTGAAGATATTTTCGATAAAGTAGCAAATAATCAATTTATTAGTGATATTCAGGTTGGATCTGGAAATATATTTAGAATGCTTCACAACATTGATATTAATCAATTCAACAAAATATTTAATTTACCCGCAGATGAAAAACAAATAGCAATGGCATTGAACATTTCAATTAATAATTGAAAAATTTTTCATCAAGAAATTTTACCTAAATTTAACAATAAAATTACTATTGCTATTATGGATAATAATTTGGCAATATCAAAAATTCGAAAAAGAATGATATATAGTGATGGAAGTATTGAATTATTTCAACCCAAAAATAATTTAGGAAATAAATATGTTGGAGATAAAGATTGAAATAAGGTTGAAGAATTTTCAAATAATATTATTTTTCAAATTCATAATGTATATGTTGAGTCAACACATAGATTACAAAAATTTATTGCAATGATATTGCCAAATAAGATATCTACAAATTATGTATCAAGTGAATCGACTAAATTTATTATTTAACAATCAGAATTGCTATTAACAAAGAAAGAATTGATAATCAAGCAATAATGAAAAAAATATATTTTAAATCAAATAAATTTTTTTTCTTGTCATCTTTTTTATTATTTGTTTGTAAATTTATTGAAGAAATATTATTAGCTAAAAATTCTTTTGAATTTTGAGAAGAATCAAATTGTTTAGGTTTTATCAATGGTGGATTAATAATTGAATTTGTAGTTAATTTTTTTTCACTTGCATAACTGTTTAAATTATTACTAAAATCATTTTCATTTAATTGATTAATGTTGTTAACAATTTCAGTCATATTAATTGGAAGTAAATGTTCTTTTGTTTTTGAATCAATATTTATATTTTTAGAATTTGCATATTCAACATCTTTTGAAAGAATATTGTGTTCAATTGAATTAGAAAAATTATTTGTTTTATTGTTAACCAAAAAATCATCATTTGTTTTATTTAAATCTAATGTAAAACTATTTTTATCATTTTGATCTAAATTATTAAACTCAAAATGAGTTTTATGATTAGAAAATTCTTTTTTTTCTTTTTTGTTTATTACATCTATTTCATTTTGAATTTTTTCAAAATTTTTTTTATTTTCAAAAAAATTTAATTCATTATCAAAATTAAAATTTGTTGATTCATTTTCATTAAACGAACTAAAAAGTAATTTTGCATTTTCTTTTATATCATGCGAATCATCAAACTCATTTAAAACATTAATTGTTTTAGATTTCAAATTATAATTTGTTTTATTTTCTGTATTATTTGACAAATCTTTTCAAAATTTTTCTTCAAAATTCGAATTATTATTCATAAATCTACCAAAACATAAAATAATTAAGAACTAATTATAAAAATAAATTAATTTTTTGAAAATTTATAAAAATATTTTAATAGTTGTTTTTTATGAAAATAAAACAAAAATATGAATTTAATTTCCAAAAATTGTTTCTTTTGCTATTGATCAACGTCTTCATATTGAAATAAAAATAAATAATATTGAAACAACTATTCCAACAATAGATGAATAATAAATAATAGAATTATTTGAGTCAAAAGACGCAATATTACTTGCAAATATCGAAATTGCAATAATACAAAAAAGAATTTGAAATCCTAAAAAAAATAAAATTAAATTTCTTTTTAATTTACTACTAGGAATAAAACAAATAATTAAAGTTATTAATAAAAAAATTCAAGGCAAAATAATATTAAAAAACATACTAAAAAATTAATTTAAATTTCCTTTGATTCAAAAGCATTATTTATATTCGTTTTTCTATTTGCAAAAAATTCAAATCTTTTTTCTCGTATTAGTATGATTTTTAATTGATGCTTATTAAGTAAATCATCATTTTCTATAGCTTGTTTAATTTCATATTGTAATATATCTAAAGTATTCTCGGGTACAATATCTGGTTCAATAATAATACGCAATGTTCGACCTGATTGTACTGCATATGCTTCTTTAACGCCACTTATAGATTTGCATGTTTCTTCAAGATGATTTACTCGTTTAATGAAATCGTTTAATGAATCTATTCTTGCTCCCGGTCTGGCAGCTGACAAAGTATCAACAACTTTTACTAAAGCTGCATAAATATTATTTGGTTCGATCTGATTGTGATGAGATTCTATAGCATTATAAATATATTCAGGCAAATAACATATTTTAGCAATTTTTAATCCCGATTCTACATGATCATAATTTTCATCAAAATCTATTGCTTTTCCTATGTCATGAAAAAATGCTGCTCTTTTTGCTTTTTCAGAATCAATTTTAATTTCTTTTGCAATTATTTCAGCATATTTAGCTGCTTCAATGCAATGATCTAAAACATTTTGACCATAGCTTGTTCGATATTTTAAGCGACCAACATATGGATAAATTCTTGGATCAACATCAAATATTTTTAATTTGGTTTCCAAAACTTTTTTTCCAAAATCGTATAATCTATTTTCAAAATCGTTTTTTACTAAAACATACAAATTTTCTAATTTGCCAGGATCAATAACTTTTGATTCTATCATAGCATTAAATAAATTAACTGCAATTTCTCTTCTTATAGGATTTGGCGAAGAAATTGTAACCTCTGCATTTTTTTCCACAATAATATCAGTTCCTGTTAATGATTCAAACAAGTGTTTATTTCTTCCGTGTTTTCCTATTATTTTCCCTTTTAAATTTTCATCTTTTATTGGAATAGTAGTAAGAGAACGCTGAGTAATTGTTTTTTCTGCCATTACCTCCATAGCATTTATCAATAAATTTTGTGCATGTAAATTTATATCATTATCAAAATTATTTTTTTCATTCAAATAAATTTCATTCAAATTAGTTCTAATTTTTTTATAAACATTGTTTAATAAAAGATTTTTTGCATCATCTATTGATAAATTTGTTAATTTCGAAAGTTTTAAATTTTCTTCTTCCATTATCAATTCTGTTTTTTTTATTGCATCAATATATTTTTGTTGAAGATGCAATAAATTTGTTTTCATATCTTTTATATCCTCAATATATTTGTTTAATTGATAAAAAGATTCATTTTTAAAATTATTTAAAAAATTTAATTCTTTTATTTCATTTTCGTTTTTTATCAAATTATTTTCTACATCAAAATTTTGATTTGATTTGGAAAAATGTTTTTTGTTTTTTTTAATTTTTATTTTTTTTTCTTTTTTGAAATTATCCTTGTGATTTTGCTTTTTTAAATAAATAGCAAAAATAATAATTAAAAATAGCAATACAACAATAATAATTGAAATTGCTAATATTAAATAGAAAATTATTGGTTCTTTTATTGACAACATATTCTTAAACTTTATTTATTAAAAACGAAATAAATAGATATCAAATCTAAAAAATGATTAATATCAAATTATTACTAAATATATAGAACAAAAAATTAATAACTTAAAAGCTAATAAAATTTATAAATTGAATTAATATACATACACATGGCTAAGCAAATAACCACTTACTAATATTATTATAATTTTTAAAATTTTAAAACAACAAAAATATTTTTATTTTTTAAATTTTCAAATTAATTAAATAAAAAAGTAAAAATATATAAAAATTTTACTGTAAATTTAATTTTTTTAAAATGATTTTATATTCATTAATTAAATTATTTATGTATGAAAAAGCAAATTCTCATGGTTCTGAGTCGTATATATTTATTTCTAATGATTGAATTATTTCTAGCGGAGATAATGATGTTCCTAAAGATAAAAAATTAAAATATTTTTTTAAAGTTTTAGAATCACCATTAAAAATTTTTATAGCTATATTTAATGCAACAATTTGAGAAATAGAGTATTTATAAACATAAAATGTTCCAGTATAAAAATGATCAATTTTTAATATGTGTGCTAAAGATTTAAAATTTTTCTTTTTTTGAAAAGAATTTATTTTTTCTTTTTTTAAAATGCCACAACTAACAAATGATTTCAAATACATTTCGAACAAAAATTCTGATGATATAGATTTATTTTTGTTTATTTCCTTAACAAATTGAAGTTCAAAATCATATAAGATAATTTGAAATAAAGTTGTATTAAAAAAATTAGAAATTATTTGTTCATAAACATTTGCAACAAATTTTAAATTATTTTTATTTTTATTAATTAAGTACAAACTTAATAATGTTTCATTCACCAATGAAGCTATTTCTGCTGAAAAAGTATCAGTTTCACAATAAATTTTTTGTTTTTTTGTTAAATAAATCGAGTGACAAGAATGACCTAATTCATGAATCAATGAATAAACAGAATCTAACGTATAATCATAATTTAAAAAAATATAAAATTTTTTCAAACCATAAATTTCGCCAATTGAATAAGCTCCTAGTTGTTTATTATGTTTTGGCAATCACGATATTCAATTTTCATTAAAAATTTTTTTAATATTTTGAATATATTCATTTCCCAAACATTTTAACGCATTAATGACTATATTTTTAGCTTTTTCAATAGAGTAGTAGTTGTTAACTCTAAATAATTCTAATTCTCTATCTCAAGGATTAACTTTTGATAATTTGTATTTAATTTTTAATGCCTTATTACTAATAATAGAATATTTGTTATAAATTTCAGAATATTTTTTAATGTTTTTAAATATTAAATTTGTAAAATTTTCATCTATTTCATCAGATTTATTTTGAGCCTCAATTAAATTTTTAAAATTATTAATTTTTGAAAACAAATTTAACGATAAATAGTTATAATACAACAATTTTGTAATTAAATTTTTGTGTGCTAGATAAGCATTTTTCAAAGAATATCAAGCTGATTTTCTTATTTTTGGATCTGGTTTTTTCAATAATAAATAGCCCTGTGTCTCATTTTGGATTTTTATTTGTTTATTATTTTTATTTATAGCATTATCATATTTTATTTCTGCTGAACTTAAAATTTGATAAATTCCAGAAAAGTCCATAATTCCATTACTAAAAAAATTTAATAAAGTTTCAATTTTTTCTGGCAATAAATTTTTTTCAAATTTAAAAATTAAATTAAATATTCTTTTATATTGAAAATATTTAGGTTTTTTTAAATACTTTTCAATTTGTTTTTTATTTTTAAAAATTTGATTATATTCATTTGAAAAAACACAATCAAATTTTTGACTAACATTTATCAATTTCTGTTCTCATGCTCTAATTTTTTGATCTAATGAATTTTCACTTAATTTATTTGAAATGTAATTTGAAATTCTATTTGAAAGTTTAGAAGCTTTTAAATCAAATGCTAAATATTTTGCAAAATTTTTTTCAGTTTTATAGCAATTTCCGTTGTTGTATAATTCAACTAATTTTGTTTGAGATTTGTATCACAGATTAAATAATTCATCTAAACTTTTTCCTTCTAAAATGTCTTCTAAATCTCAATTCAAATTAAAATTATTTTTTTTGCTTTTTAATAAATTTTTCATATTCTTCATCAATCAATTTTTTTAATTCCGAAACTAACTCAGATTCTTTTACAGATTTAAAAACTACACCTTTTTTAAAAATAATACCTTTGCCTGCTCCACCCGCAATTCCTATATCCGCTTCTTTTGCTTCGCCTGGTCCATTGACTGTACAACCCAATATTGAAATTCTCAAAGGAAAATTCATTTCTTTAACATAATTTTCAATTTCATCAACCACTGGAAACATATTAAAATTTAATCTACCACATGTAGGGCAAGCAACAACATTAACTAAATTTTCATAAAGACCTAAAGAATTTAATAATCTTTTACCAACTTTAATTTCTTCTATTGGATTTGTTGCTAAAGAGATACGCATCGTATCTCCAATTCCTTTTAATATTAACGGTGTTAATCCCGCAACAGATTTAATAGCACCATTTAATATAGTTCCTGCTTCTGTAATTCCTAAGTGCATTGGATATTTAAATATTTTTGAACCCATTTCATACGCTTCAATAGACAACAGCGGCGTTGATGTTTTTAACGAAATAACTATATTATCAAATCCTACATTATTTAACATTTTCACATATCGCTGCGCGGCTATATTCATGGCTTTCGCAGTTACGCCATATTTATTCATTAAATCTATTGGCAAACTTCCTGAATTTACTCCAACTCTGATAGGTATTTCTTTTTTATTTGCTAATTTAGCAATTTCTATCAACATTTTTTTATCATTAATATTTCCTGGATTTAATCTTATTTTTGCTATGCCCGCTTTTAATGCAGCTATAGCGTAATAGGGATTGAAATGAATATCTGCAATGATAGGACAAGGAGCCAATTTTATTATTTCTTTAATTGCTTTAGCATCTGCATCATCAAATATAGCAACTCTAACTAATTCAGCACCTTCTTTATAAAGATTATTAATTTCTTTGAGACATGCTTTTATATTTTTAGTTTTTGCAATTGTCATTGATTGCAACAAAATTTTATTTTGACCACCTAGTTTTAAGTTTTTTACTTTTACTTGTTTTGTATTTAATCTTGTAGTAATTTTAGACATTGTTTTATACTAACTCACTAAAAAATATTATAAAAACAAAATTTAAATATGTAATAACAAAGACAAAATATTTTAATCATATAAAATAAAAATATCTGGTAGGTAAGAAAATGACAAAAAATTTAATTCTTGTGGGAAGTAATTCATATAAATCTATTAATTATGAAGTAGCAAAAAAATTACAAAATAAAACTAATTATGATTTAATTTCATTAAAAGATTTTGATGTACCTATATATAGTTTAGAAAATGAAGAAAAAGGAATCCCTGTAAAAATTAAAGAATTAGAAAAAAAGATAATTAATTATGAAAAAATAATATTGCTTACACCTGAGCACAATGGATATTTGCCAAGTTTTTTAAAAAATATCTTTGATTGATTAAGTAGAGATTTAAATTTTAAAAAAGGTAATTATTTTCAAAATCAAAAACTATTTATAGTTTCTGTTTCACCTGGAAAATCTGGTGGAGAAACTGTTAGAAAAATATCAAGTAATTTATTAACGTATAGTGGTGCAAAAATTATTGGGACTTATGGAATAGGGTCCTATTCAAATTTAAAAAACATTGATTTTGAAATAAATAAAATTATTAATAATATAAAAAATTAGTTAAATGGGTTTCAAAAATTATTAGAAGAAACCAAATTAATAATTTTTTTCTTCTCTTCTAAATTTAAATTGTTAAATCATGAACCAGAAACAAAAATATTTCCGTTTGCCCATAATTTTTGAATTTCCACATTAGTAATTCCGCCATCAAATTCAATTTCTGGAAAATCAATATTATTAACTAAACATAGTTTTTCTAAAGTTTTAACATTTTTTTCTACTATCGAATTATATATTTGACCACCTTTTCCAGGAACAACAGACATTAAAGTTATATAGTCTACCATTTTTATTAAATCTAAATATTTTGAAAAATCAGTATCAAATTTAAAAGCAATACCAGCTCTCTTATTGTGATTTTTAATAAATTTAATATATTCTAATCCATCATTAATATTTTTTAATGCTTCCACATGAAAGCAAATTCCTAAAAATGGATATTCTATAAATTCTACTAATTTTGAAGAAATATTAGAAACCATAAAATGAACATTTACTTTGAATCCCAATGCATGTAAGCTGTCTAAATGAGAAGTGTCAAATCCTCTTGTATTTGTAAATTCATCCATTACATCATAATGGATATTTGTTAAACCAATATGTTTAAGTGTTTTTAAATAATTTAAATCAAACTTATCAATTAATGGTAAGATAGAAAAAGATAAAACCTTTTGGTTATTAAATTTATAATGCATAAAATTATTTTTTACCTAACATCTTAAACATTAAATTTTTATATGCTTGAACTCCTGGTTGATTAAAAGGATTATGTCCTAGCAATAAACCAGACATTGTAGTTGCTAAAGATAATCAAAAATAAACATATCCAAATGTATATTCAGACATATCATCTAAAATAATTTCTAAAATATTTATCCCAACATTAGAATGCGCTTTTTTAACAGCTTCACAAACTAAATAATTAATTTCATGTAATGATTTATTTGATAAATAATCAAGTTGATCATCATTTTCAAATGAAGATTTTTGAATATTAATATTCTGAAATGGTTTATTAATTTTAATAACTGTCTCAAAAAATATTTGTTTGCCTTCTTGAAGTAATTGTCCCATAGAATGTAAATCTGTTGTGCAAATAGAATATGTTGGATATAAAGAATCTTTATTTTTTCCTTCCGTTTCTCCAAATAATTGTCTATGTTGAATGCACAAATATTCTAAATTTTCTTCATAAACCATAACATTCTCTACATCATAATGGCATATTTTATAAAGGTAATGTCTATATGCTGCATATAAATAAGCGCTATTTTTATTTAAATCATCTGATTTTAAATCATTTTTTGCTTGTTTTGCACCACGTATTATTTCATCAATATCAATATTTACTAAAGCTGCCGGAAATAATCCAACAGGAGTTATAGTAGAAAATCTACCACCTATATTAGGATAAATTGCTAACATTTTATAATTGTGTTTTTTGCACAATTTATTTAAAGCACCATGATTGGGATCAGTGATTGCAACAATTCTTTCATTATGCTTATTTTTATATTTTTTCTTTAATTCTTCTCTTAAAATTCTAAAATTTATTGAAGTTTCTAGAGTTCCGCCAGATTTACTAATAACAATAATAGCTCAATTTTTATTTTTCAAATTTTTTATATAAGTTAAATTATTAGTAGATAAAGAATCAAAAAAAGTGAAATTAATATTTTTAGTTCTTCTTGAATTGCACACAAATTGAAGAATAGCTTTGATGCCAGTATAAGAACCACCTATTCCAGCAATAACAACTTCATTAATTTTTAACTTTTTTCATTGATTTGCCAAATTTTTAATATTTTTTAATAAACTCAAACAACTATCATTCGGATAATCATATCAACCCAACATTTCATTACCTAAGCATGTTTTATCAACAATACTTTTATGAATTTTAGAAATCTTTAATTTGTATTGGTTTTGAATTTCTTTATTAGAAATAGTTTTGACTAATTTAGGATTAAATTTTAATGTCATTTATATATCCTTCAAGGGTATTAAAAATAATTAATTGCGTATACTTAACATTTATTATATTAATTCAAAAAATTATTTTTTTTTAATTGTTTTTGCAAATGAACATAAATATCATATTGTCATTTTGGAATTAACGAATTATTTACTGCATTTTTTATCGCGCAATTTAATTCATTAATGTGTAAGCAATCTTGAAATTTACATTTCAATTTTAAAATTTTAAATAAATTAGAAGCAATACTTAATTGTCTTTCATCTAAATTGTTTGAAAATTTTGAATATCCTGGAGTATCAACTAAAAAACCTCCATTGAAGGGTAACAATTCTGTTTGAGTTGTGGTGTTTTTTCCTCTTTTCAATTTTTTAGAAATTTCATTTGTTAATCTTAAAAAATTAGGGTTTATATCGTTGATTAATGTTGATTTTCCTACACCACTTTGGCCAACAAAAGAAGTAATTTTATTTGACAATTTTAAAAGAAAATTATTAAAATCGTTTTCATTATTTTTTACAAAAATTAAATAATCTTGTTTTTTTAAATCATCTAAATAATGCTGATCACTTGAATTTAAATTAACTATATCTGTTTTTGTAATAACAACAATTGGTTTTATATTTAAATGATATTCATAAAAAAATAATGTTTTAAGTAATTGATTTCAATTAATATTTGGCATAACATAAGATTGAACAATAACTATATTATCAATATTAGCAACTTTTGGTTTGTCCAAACAATTTTTTCTTTTAAAAAATGTATTTATTTGATATTCATTATTTTTAAGGATTAATTCAACTTTATCACCTGGACGTAAAATTAAATTTTTTTTTCATTTTCCTGGTGCAAATACCTCATATTTTTCATTTTTATATCAAACAACAATTTGATTTGCATTTATTTTTAAAATTATTGCTTTCATAATTATTTAAATAAAAGAATTGCAGAAATAATAATTGCAATTAAAAAAATAATTACAACAGAAGATATTAATATAAAAGATGTTCTACTATATCTAAATGATTCTTTACTTTTACTAAATTGAGGATTAAAACTATCTTCGCGTTCCAATATTCTTGATGTTACTGGTTTTAATAAAGGCTCATTAATTCTATTTGAATCATTATATGAATTTACATCATTTAATAATTCATCACAATTTAAGTACCTTAAATGCAAATCTTCACGTTTTGACGCAATACATTTAAAAACTATATTTTCAATACTATTAGGAATATCATATCTAATACCTTGCATAACGGGGATATCATATGATCTTGCTTTTTTAATTGTCGCTTTATCATCTTTTAAATTTTTAACAAATGGTTTTTCGCCAGTTAACATTTCAAATAAAATTACACCTAATGAATAAAAATCTAGTTGTGGTGTTGGAGGTTTTCTAACTTTTTTTCCTGTTTTTGAATTTATCTCAAAATCTAAATTGTCTGGAGACATATATTCTACAGTACCAAATAATGATTGTTCATCAGTAATAGCTTTAAAATCTAAATCTTGCACAATAACAGATGAAGAAATTCCAAAATCTAATATTTTAATTTCTCTTAAATCTTTGGATAACAAAATATTTTCAGGCTTTAAATCGCGGTGAATAATCATATGTGAATATGTATGTAATCTTCTAGTGCCTAAAACAATTTTTTTAAAATAATACATAGCTTCATCAACACTTAAATAACCCTTGCTATTTAATAATTGACGTAAGGATGGACCATTTATATTTTCCATAATGATGACAGCTACATCATTTAAAATAATAGTTTCATTATTTCTAGTTACTTCCATATGCTGTTGAATTACATCATATGTTTGAACTAAATTAGTATGTTGTACTCTACTTGCTGTTACTAATTCTTCCAAAAACTTAGTTCAATTGTGTTCTTTCATAGTTGGAATACGTTGTACAACTTTAACCACAACTTTTGCCAATTCAAAATCAGTTGATAGATTTGTATCTAAAGAAATGTTAATTCCAGAATAAATATAAGAATCCATTCCCCCTTTTGATAAAGGTTTAATAATCTTATATTTACCAAGAATTAAATCTCCAGGTAATAATAAATCGACTTTATTCGATTTATTTTGCATGCAAAACCTCTGTTAAATTAACAAGTGCAACTGTTACATTATCATTACTCATATTACTCATTGCTAAATTAATTAAATATTTAGAAGCCTGAGTCATATCATTTGAATTTTTATCTATTTGATCAAAAAAATCTTCAGACTTTACAAAATTATAAAAACCATCTGATGATAACAATAAATATTTTTCATCTGGTTTGGGTTCATGAATAGATACTCCAAAAGTTTGTTCATTTTCAATATCTTTAGAAATAATATTTGTTAATGCCAACAATTCGCTAGCATGTTTTTTAAATGTTTCTTCGGTTGCTTTCGCCATTTTTAACATATTATAAAGATTATGATCTAAGGTAATTTGCCATGTTTCTTTTTTTGTATTTACAAGATAAGCTCTAGAATCACCAACTCAAAAAGTGTATATTTTTTTATTTGCAATTAATGTTAAAACAATGGTTGTAGCCATTTGATTTAAATCAGATTCTTCATTATTTTCTTCAATATAATTTTTAATTAAATTACGGGATTTATAGCAAGCCTGTGAAAATCAATCCTCTACAAATTTTTTAGATCTTCCATCAAAATTTGTATTTAAAAATTCTTCTTTAAAAAGATTACAAACAATATTTGAAGCTATTGCTCCACCTTTATAGCCACCTAATCCGTCACACACTATTGCAACTAAATTATTATAAGAGTTTGTTCCAACAAAAACTGCATCTTGATTTTCTTTACGAACAATGCCAACATCAGATGCTGAACCAAAAAAATTATCTTGCATGCAGTTACAAACTCCTTAATTAAATAAAATATTTTTGTATATAAATGTGAAATATTAATTGTTAAAATTTAAATTTTATATATTATAAATATTTATTGTCATTATTTTATATTGATTTCTTTTGCAAGAATATTATAAATTTCTTTAACTGTTTCTTCTAAAATATCATTAACAATTACATATTTATAAATTTTTTTGGAAATACATAATTCCTTTTTAGCTTGGTCTATTCTTTGATCAATAAGTTCAATTGTTTCAGAACCACGATTTTTTAAACGATTATATAATTCTTTAAACGAAGGCGGAGTTATAAAAATACTTATTGATTCAGGTATTTTTTTAAGAACTTGAATAACACCTTGATACTCAATTTCAAGCAATAAATTATTGCCAGAATTTAAAATGCTCTCAACTTGACTCATTGGAGTTCCATAATAATTATTTACATATTTTGCATATTCTAATAATTCATTATTTTTTATCATTTTTTCAAACTCATCATGAGATTTAAAAAAATAATGTTTACCATCGATTTCACCAATTCGTTTGTTCCGTGTTGTTGCAGAAATACTATAAACTAATTTTAATTCAGGATATTTCATCAATTTTTCAATAATTGTTCCTTTGCCAACACCGCTTGGACCTGAAATTAAAATAATAAAACCTTTCATAATTTGCATATTTGATAAAATTAAAATAATATTTTTAGAGTTTGAATATAATTATATCAATTAAGATGAAAGATAAATTTATGGATTATAAACCAACACAAGAATGATTAACTATTGATAAAGATAATTCAATGAGAATTAAATGTGAAAAAATTAATTTTCCACTAAATAAAATTGATATAGATAATATTAATAAAATGATTGCTTATGTTGACGAAAGTTATAAAGGCAATGCAAAAAAATTTAACATTCGTCCAGGAATTGGAATTGCTGCAAATCAAATTGGTTACAAAAAAAGAATGTTTTACATTCATTTAAATGATGAAAATCATATTGAACATAAATATTTTTTAATTAATCCCGAAATTGTAAGTTTATCAGCTGCTAAAGCATATTTATCACATGGAGAAGGATGTTTAAGCGTACCTAAAGATAAAAAAGGTTTTGTCATTCGCAATTCGAAAATAAAAATTAAAGGTTTTGATTATTTTCAACAAAAAGAAATAATTATTGAAGCAAAAGGTCTTTTAAGCATGTGTTTACAACATGAATATGATCATTTAGAAGGTAAACTTTATTATGATCGGATAAATCCTATAAATCCTGAATACGCAAACAATGAATGAGAAAAAATTTAAAAAATTATTTAGATAAAAAATTTTTAAAAATAGATTTAGGTCTTGGAATCATTTGGAAATCATTAATTAAAATTTGATCTGTTTTTTTCTTGTTTAATAAATTTAAAACAAATTTTTGCATTTCAATTAAAAAAGTTGGAATTAATGCAAAACCAATACCATAACCTATTAGTATAGGATAATCAAAAATCATGCTAGTCATATTAAATATTGGTGCAATTTGAGGAATAAATGCAACTAATAAAATCATGCTTACACTAAATAAAACAGACAAATATATTAATTTATAAAAAACAACATTAGATTTCAATATTGATTTTTCATTCATTAAATTTAATGCATGAATAGAAGCCGCAATACCTATCACTAAAAAACTAGCAGATGAACCAAACAAATTAAATTGTTTTGCAATTTCAACATTATTTGAATTTAATGCATATTCAATACCTAAACTATAAGCCAACAAAGATAAAAAACCAATTAAAAATCCTTGCCAAATCAAATCAATTCCCATTCGTCTAGCAAAAATACTTTCATATTTGCTAAAAGGTCTTTTATTCATAACATTAACATTTGATTGTTGTATACCTAAAGCTACACCTGGAACGCCGTGAACTAATAAATTAACTCATAATAATTGCAAAGCACTAAGAATTTCAAAATTTGGGTCATATAATTTAATTTGGGATTGATAAATAGTTCCTAAAACTATTAGTCCAAAAAATACTACTAATATTTCTGCTATGCTACTTATTAATAAATTTTGAACTACTTTACGGATAGAATGATAAATTCTTCTTCCGTTTTTTACAGATGAAATAATAGTTGTAAAATTATCATCCATCAAAATCATATCTGAAGCATCTTTAGAAACATCTGTGCCTGTAATTCCCATTGCACATCCAATGTCTGCAGCTTTTAATGCCGGAGCATCATTAACTCCATCGCCCGTCATTGCAACAACTTGATCATTTGACTGTCAAGCTTTAACAATACGCAATTTATCGGATGGATTTACACGTGCAAAAACCGAATATTTTTCTATGTTATTTTTTAGCTGATCATCTGATAATGTATTCAAAGATGGACCGTCAATTGCTAAACTATCTGAACGCATTATTCCAATATCTTTTGCAATTGAAATAGCAGTATCAATATGATCCCCAGTTATCATTACTGGTTTTATTCCAGCATGTCAGCATTCTTGAATTGATGATTTTATTTCTGTTCTAGGCGGATCTATCATTGCTACTACACCTAAAAAATTTAAATCATTTTTCAAATCATTTTCAAGTAATTCATCAGTATTTGATGGAACAATTGTTTTAAATGCTATAGCTAAAGTTCTATAAGCTTGTTTAGAAAAATTTTGAATAATTTTATTAATCGTTTCTTTATCAACGTTGATACATTGATCTAAAATAATTTCCGGCGCACCTTTAACAATTACTATATTTTTATCATTAAATGCATTTACAACAGTCATCGTTTTAGTTTTTGAATCAAATGGAATAACTTTAAGTCTTGGGTATTTTTCAATTAATTCTTTCTTATCAAGTTTATTGTTCATTCCGTAAAAAATTAAAGCTGTTTCTGTGGGATCACCAACATATTCATAATTACCATCTTTAATATTAATTGATGCATCAGTACAAAGAATAGATTTTTCTATTAAATTAAGATGCGATGATTTAGGATTATCTAAAAGCTCGCCATCTTCTTGAGTTCAAATATTAACAACTTGTATTTTATTTTCAGTTAGTGTTCCAGTTTTGTCAGTACATATGACCGCAGTACTACCAAGAGTCTCAACAGCAGATAAATTTTTAATTAATGCTTGCTGCTTTGCCATATTTCTAATTCCTAATGAAAGAATCACTGTTGTAAATGCAGATAAACCTTCAGGAATAGCAGCTACTGCTAATGATATGGAACCAACTAAAGCAATTGATCAAGTATTGCTAATGTTAGCAAAACCTAAAATTGCTATTTGAATAATAAAAGTTAATACAAATAATCCAATGCCAACATAACCAAAAATTGAAGATAATTTGTTTAATTTCATTTGTAATGGTGTTAAAGCAATTTTTTCTTCATTTAATAATTTAGCAATGTTTCCGATTTGAGTATTTTTACCTGTAGCATACACTATTGCAGTTCCACTACCCGAAACCACAGAGCAACTACTAAAAACTTTATTTAATTGATCACCAATAGGCATAGATTCATTAACTAACGCTTTAGAATCTTTTAAAATAGGAAGAGATTCGCCCGTTAAAGCAGATTCAATTACTTTTAAATTTGAATCTAAAACTAATTTAGCATCAGCGCCTACTTGATCACCAGCCTCTAAAACTAAAACATCTCCAACAACTAAATTTGATGATGAAATTGAAATTAATTTTCCATCTCTAATAACTTTTGAATTAAGAATGCTTAATTTTTTTAGGGATTTAATTGCACGTTCTGATTTGCGTTCTTGAAAAGCTCCTAATAAAGCATTAGTGATTACAACTAAAATAATTATAAAAGGTTGAACAAATTCAATTATTAAGTTTTCATCAAAATTTCAACTATTATTAACTCCGCTTATTATAGCAACAACAAATGACGCTATAATAGCTCCCATCAAAATTAGCATCATTAAATCTTTAAATTGTTTAATTAAAAGAATGAAAAAATTAATTTCTTTTTTTTCTGGCAAAAGATTTTTACCAAATTTTTTTAATCTTTCATTTGCCTCAATAGAAGATAAACCCCTATTTATATCTGTGTTTAATAAATTCTCTATTTTTTCTTCATTGAGTTGATCTACATTTATAGATTTTTGCGACATATATTTCCTAAATAATCATAACCATTTAATTTCGTAAAAGGAAAATGATAAGAAATTTTAAAACATTTTTACTAAAATATCAAATAAATAAAAATAAAAGGCAGAATCAATAACAAATAGATTCTGCCCAAAACAATACTTTCTAACAAATAGAAAGTATTTTAAATAATTTAATTAGTAATATAATTTACACAACCATTAAATTGAGAAAAATAATAATCTTGATAAACTAAAATATTAACTGTTTATTACTTTGTTTTAACTCTGTTTTTAGATATTAGAACAATTAATAATAAACTTATTTTAATCTATTTTGATTAATAAATTTGTATCCATTTACTTTAAAACAAACAAAATAAACTAAAAACCAATTTATTTTATTTAAGCAAATGCACCAATTTAACCAAAATAAATTAACTACTAACTAGTGAAACAAATCACAATAATATAATAAATTAAAAAAATTAATTATTTATTCCTTTTGCAAAATTTTTAGATTTATTTCATAAATATCTTAATTGATAAGGCTTTAATTTTTTTTCAATAGCTATTTCTTCAATTTTATTTTTACATTTTAAAATCTCAAATATTGCTTCAGCTTCATTTGAATTAAGATTTTTGCAAAATTCTTTAAATGAATCAATATATTGAATATATTTAACATATTTATCAGGTGAATTATTACTAGAAATAGTATGAACTTTTTCATTAAAAGAAATTTGATTTTCACATGGTAATGAATATTTTTTAATACAGTATTTGAATTCATTAATTACAGATATGAACAAATAACATTTAAAATTAATAATATCTTTTCTCGCTAAAGCTCTTTTTCATATTTTTATTAAAAATAAATATGCAATTGTATTTAAATCTTCTTTTTCAAATAAAACAGGTCTATATCGATATTTATAACTTGAATTTTTTAATATAGAACAAACATACTTATAATATTGTTTTAACAATTCTGATTTATTTTTAGGCACTTTATAAACTTGATTTTTCATATTATTTCCCCCGAAAAAAGTATCACATTTTTTTGAGAAAAATTTGTCCTTTAAAAGTTTATAAAAATTAATCAATGCTTCAATTTTGTTTTGTTCATTCTTCCACTTGACTTGAAGTTCCAAAAACGAAATGATCATTAGAATTATTAATTTGAATAAATTTAGGTTGATTTGTTAAACTTCAATCTTTTTCATAATTTAATTTTTCATCAAATGATGATAAATTGACATGCACCCTAGATAATTTAGGTGTGGCTCTGATTAGTGATTTAGTATATGGATGAATTGGATTGCTAAAAATAGAATCTACATTACCTTGTTCTAGAATTCTCCCTTGATGCATGATAATCGCACGATTACATACATAATTAACCATTGAAAGATCATGGGCAATAAATAAAACAGTAATTTGATTTTTTTCAGCTAATTCTTTAAGAATATTAATTATTTGTGCTTGAATTGAAACATCTAAAGCAGAAATAGGTTCATCAGCAATAATTAATTTAGGTTCAGTTATAAGAGCTCTTGCAATAACTATTCTTTGTCGTTGACCACCCGAAAATTCATGCGGATATCTATAAGCATGTTCGCGTTTCAAGCCCACACTTTCTAATGCTTTGTATACACTATCTCGTTTAATCAAGTGAACAAAAACAAAATATAAAAATCATGTAAATCATGGTTTTCATGTATAAAGTTGTTTATAGTATCATGTTTCTTTAGTTGCAGTTTTATATTCAAAATGAATTGCATTCAAAGTTTTAATCCTTAATTTAAATTCACCAACAACATTAGAAACAAATTTTTTCTTTTCTTTATGAGCAATATGTTTTAAATGGTTAGTTGTGTATTTAAATAATTGTTTAAATTCTATAAATTCTTTCTTTAATTCCAAATTTAATTTTTTTAAATTTTTTAAATTTTCTTTGTTTTTATCAACAAATTTAATTCAATAATTGTTTAAGAAAAAATCTATTTTTGATTTTCTTTCTTTTTCAGCATTTTTTAAATCATTTTTTGCTAATGTTACATTATCAAAATAAACATCTCGTTTATGTTTTTGCAAATCAAAATGATGTTTTTTTATTTCCTTTTTATATTCAGCATTCATTTCAATTAAAATATTTTTTTTATTTTTTATTTGTGTATTAAAAACTTTAAATGTTTCAGAACTAATATTTTTGCTCGAATTAACAATAGAATTTAATTCTTTAATTATTTTTTCAAATTTATTAAAATAATCATGCGAAGATAACAAAGTATATATTTCTTCATTTTTTAAATTGTTATCAAAAATTTTATCAATATTAAAAATATATTCTTGATAAGATAAACTTTGATTATTTTTAAAAGTTAAATAATTAAATCTTGCAAAATTTAAAACTGCCTTTAAATTTTTAATAATTAATAATTTTTCTTGAACATTTAGTGTATTGTCAAATGATTGGTTTTTACCAATGTAATAATCTATCAATGGACTATATAAATTTGTTAAATATTCATTAACATTATTAATAGTAGTTGTAATATAATTTTCATCTAAATAAATATTATTTTTTAATAATTTAACAAAACTTAAAGTATGTTTTGACAAAACTAAATTAAGTTGAAAATAAATTTCATCTACAAAATTTTTTGATGATCTTACATTTTGCTTCAAGAATTTAATTTTACTTAAAACTGTTGATTCTCAACTTTTAATATAACCATAATTTTTATGTTTATATGTTTCATCCATTTGAATTTTTAAATTTTTGATTTCTGATTTAATTTGTTTAATTTCATTTAATTTGTTTAAACCATCTAGAGAATATTTAAGTTCTTTTTTTCTCAAATTTAAATTCTTTTTAGAATTGTCTAAATCTAAATCTACTTTTTCAAATTTTTTTTCATCGTAATTTATAAAATTATTTTGAATAATTTGTTTATAACTATCAACATAATCATAAATTGAACTTACTAAATTTTGCACTTCATTTACTAAATCATCATAATGTGATAACAAAAGATTGTGTTGGTCATTATAAGATTTATATTTATTTTCATCAATTGTTTTTTTTAGCTTCATGTTAAAGCTAGAAATAATATTTGTGAATTTTTTTAAATAATTTTGTTTAAATTCATAACTTAATTCTGCTTGTTTAACAATGAAATTGTAATGAAAATATTGAGAAACTTTATTTATTTTTAAAAAATAATCATATGTATTTTTGTAAATAATTTTGCTAATAATTAAAGGTTCAGAAATAATTTGCAAGATATTTTTAGTTGGATTTAAAGAAGCCATTGGATCTTGAAAAATCATTTGAACGTTTTTTCTTAATCATTTATTAGTTCTTCTGCTTAAACGTTTATTAGATAATAAATGATTGTCAACTTCTATTCTTCCGCCAGTAGGTTGGTTTAATCTAATAATACATTTTCCAGTTGTTGATTTTCCACTTCCTGATTCGCCGATTATTCCAAAAAAATCACCTTTATTAACTTTAAAACTAATGTTATTTAAAGCTTGAAACAATGTTCCTCTAATTTTGAACAACATGTTAAGATTTTCAACTTCAAGAAATAATCTACTACTTTTGTTTGATAAATTATTTGAACTATTCATTGTTAATTACCTTGTTTATTATTTTCTAAAGAAATATCGTCATTTGAATTATTTGTAAGATTATTAGTTGCATTATTTAATCTTTGAGTTTCTTCAGTTTTCTTTTTTTCTATATATAGTTTAAATGATGAACGAGATTGTTCAATTTTCATTTGAACTTCTTCGGGAATATCAATTTTTGGTGAATCTGGATGTAATAATCATGTTGCAGCTTTATGAGTATTTGTAATATCGAATAAAGGAGGTTCATACTCAAAATCTATTTTCATAGCGTAACGATTTCTAGAAGCAAATGCATCACCTTTTGGTGGAGATACTAAATTTGGTGGTGTTCCAGGAATTGCAATTAATTTTTCATTTTTAGCATTTTCATTAGGAATAGAAGAAATTAATGCTCAAGTATAAGGGTGTTGAGGGTTTAAAAAAATTTCTTCTGTTTTTCCTTGTTCAAGAATTTTACCAGCATACATCACATATATATAATCACAAAAATTAGCAACTAATGCTATATTATGAGATATAAAAATAATCGTAATATTAAATTCATCACGAAGTTTTTTAATCAAATCTAAAACTTTTGCTTGTATAGTTACGTCCAATGCAGTTGTTGGTTCATCAGCAATAATTAAATCTGGTCTAGTTGCTACTGCAATAGCTATAACAATTCTCTGACGCATTCCCCCAGAAAATTCATGTGGATAAGAATGCATTCTTGATTCAGAATCTTTAATTCCTATAAAATTTAAAATTTCTATAACTTTTTTCTTAACATTTTCAGGTTTTTTTGCTTCTTTGTATGCTTTTTTATAAGAATTAAGTTTGTTAATATATTCAGGATCTTTTTTAGATAGTAATTTTTTTTGTTGAATAAATTTGCGATGTTCAGAAACTAAAACAGCTTCTGCAACTTGACTACCTATTTTTTTTGTTGGATTTAAAGACATCAATGGATCTTGTGGAATATAAGATACATAACTACCTCTAATAAAAGTTCAAGAACGTTTTTTTAATTTAGTTAAATCAATATCGCACAAGTTTAACGAATCAGCTTCAATAGTTGCATTATCATTAAAACCAATTAAAGATTTTACACAAACTGATTTACCACTACCTGATTCACCTACAATTCCAACAATTTGTCCACGACGAACAGTTAAACTTACGCCACGAACTGCTTGCAAAATGCCATCTTTTATCTTGAAGTTAACTTTTAAATTATCGATTTTTAAAATTTCATCTTTTTGTAATTTTTTATTTGAATCAACAACAAATAAATTTTTATCAAAGTTCATAATTAGTTTCTTCCTATAATTCTAGGGTCAATTGAGTCATTTAATGCATTTGCAATAATTTGGGCTGAAATTGTAATTAAGGAAAATGTAACAATTGGCGCAGCAATCAAAGCACTATTTGTAACTTGTCAAGCATCATTTAACATGATACCTAATCCTAATTCAGTTGATGATTTCAAACCTATAAATACCAAAGAAGCTTCATAAAAAATAGCTAAAGGAATTAAGTTAACAAAAATAACAGCTAGACGCCCCATCACAACAGGAATCATATGCATAAAAATAATTCTAGTTTGGCTACCGCCTAAACTTCTTGTTGCTTGAATGTATTCAGCATCTTTATTTTTTAAAATATAAGTTCTAGTAGCATTCGCTGGTGACATTCAACTTACAAATATTAAAGCAGGAATTATTGACACATTTGATATTGTTCCAGATGATGAACCTGTTATAACAGCACCTAAGATAATTAATCAAACTAATGTAGGAACTCCTGTAATAATATCAACAATTCGCATCATAACAATGTCTACAGTTCTTCCAGCAAAGCTTCCAGCTATTGAACCATAAATTACACCAATTAAAGTGGCAGAAACTGCAATTGCTAAAGCAATTCCCAATGAAATTCCTACAGATGTTCATAATTTTGTTCAAATATCAATTCCACCACCATCAGTTCCTAGAATTGAAATTTTGTCTTTTAAGGAGTCTAAATGGTATGGTGAAATAGTTATTCTAAATCAACCAGGTAAATCTGATATTGGTTCAAATTTTACAAGAAAACCTTTAGGTAAATTCATATACTGATCAATCAAATATTGTTTGCCAGCAATAACTACTTCTGGATAATCATTTAGTGATAATCTTGGAGGTAAGTTAGATCCCAATGAACCAGCATTACTAATAGGAATATAAGGATCATATGGTGAAACTAAGGGAGCAATAATTGCAGTAAAAATTATTATTAATAATAAAAATAACAAACCTGTAGCTCATTTATTTTTAAAAAAACGTCGCAAAATTTCAATAGAATAATGGCTAGGTTTCCCAACAATTTGATCTACACGATTTAAACGATAAATATCAACAAATTTAAAACTTTCGTCATTTATTTCAATAGATTGTGATATTTTTCTTTCATTTGAATTATTCATTTACTTTTGTAACCTCCTTTCTAACTTTGAAGATATTTTTATTTAAAACTAAATAATTAATATCTTTTTTAATTGAAAATTTTTCATAACAGAAATCTTCAACAAGAACTGTTTTATTTTTGTAATTAATAATATTATTTGTCATTAAATAATTATGAAAATCAGAATTATCTAAAATAACTTGATAAGAATCATTAGATACTTTGTTCAATTTTTGATGTCAACGAATTCTTTTTTCATAAGAAATAAGATTTGTCAATCATGAAGTATTATTTTCTACAGATAATTTTATTCTTGGATCGATTAAAGTGTAAATAACATCTAATATAATTGAAATCAAAAAATATAAACTAGATAAGAATAGTGCTTGAAACATAACAATATTAACTTGATTTGTTTGTATTGAATTAACTAAAACTGTTGCAATACCTGACACACCATACATTTGTTCTAAAACAATTGAACCACTAATAGAAACTAATAAACTTGGACCCAAAATTGATAATGCTGGAATTAAAGCATTTCTAAAAACATGCTTAAATAAAATTCCAAAAGTTCCTACTCCTTTTGATCTTGCAGTTTTAATATAATCTTGATTTAAAATATCCACAACTTCATTGCGAACATAATAAGTTAATGTTGATGCCAAACCAAAAGTAAGCGATAAGATTGGCATAATTGATGATTTTATAAAATTAGAAAAATCTCAATTTGCATCTCCAAAATTTAAAAACTTTAATGGTAATCCAATGACACCTGCTAATTTTAATAACATAATTCCAATTACAAATGATGGAACAGATATAAATATAACAGATAAAATGTTTACGGCTGTATCTTGTCATTTACCACGATAAATTGCAGCAATAAAACCAAATGTGAAACCAATTATGATTGATAAAACATAAGCAATTAAAGCAATATACATTGTATTTGGCAATCTCGGAAAAACTTCTTGTTGGATTGTTGTTGATTTACCATATATTAAACCTAAATTACCATGAAATAAATTTCCCCAATAATCAAAATATCTTTGAATCAATGGCTTAGTCAAACCAGCTGCTTCAAGTGCTTGCTGATATTGTTCTTCAGTTTCTCTTGGATTTCTTTGTAATGGAATAATAGGCAATAAAGACATTAGAAAGAAAATAATAGTTAATAAGATAAATAATGCAAAAAGTGCAAATATTATTCTTTTAATCACATATCTGAACATAATTTATATTACTCCTTTCTAAGCAAGATATTCAAAATCTCGAATATTAATTGCAGTTACACCGCTAACACGCACTTTAAAATGTTGATTTACTAAATTTAATACAGCTTCATTTAAACCATTTTCAGTTCTTGGCACATAATTAAAAGCACGATCAATGGTTTGTGTTAATCAAATTGCATTTTGATCTGATTCACCTGCAAAAATCCCTAAAAAATTACCATAAGAGTCTGCATTAGTTTCATTAGAATTATTATTTTTGGATTTAAAGTATTTTGATCATGGAATTAAATCTTGAACACTTTGGGGTGCAACATATTTTTGATTTAAAAGTTCTTGATCTAATTTGGATAGTTCATTTGCGTTTTGTAATAAATTATTAATATTGTTTCCATCAAAAATATTATTTTTTAATAAGAAATTTACAAATTCCATACCTTTTTCTGAATATGTTTTGTTTGGTCAAATTTCAGCAGGAACCCAAGGATCGTTATTAAATATAGATGTTTGAGCGTCGCCAATTTTATTTTTTAAACTAGTTTTTTTTGTTGTAAATTGACTATAAAAAATTGATTCATCATTTTCAGAATTAGATGGTGGGGTTGGTGTCGGATCAACTGATTCAGGAATTGCAAATTGATTTGTAGATGAATTATATGTAGCATTTAAATCTTTTAAAGCAATAACTAATGTTTTAAAAACATTTGGAAATGAAGAATATATATTTGTACTTGGGGAACCATCACTATTTAATAATGAACTAGCTTCCAATCATGTACCTACAGCATTGTAATCTGGTGATCATAAACTATAACCTAATGAACTAGCTTGAGAATTAAATCAATCTGTTGCTGATGGGTTTGTACCACCACGAGGTACTAATTCAAATGAAATAAGTTTTTCATTCCCATTTGTTCCTAAAGCTTCAATAGCTCTTGCTAATGCATTCAAATAATTTTTATACTCTGTAGATACAGTGCTTTCGCTATACTTATATTGAAATTTAATTGGTTGATTATTTGTTGCTCCAGCAGCTTTTAACGTTTTAATAAATTCAGATTTATTTATAGTTAAATTTTCTTGTTGATAATTGTTGTTTATATATGAATAGTATGGAATAGTAAATGAAGATTTATCATCTTTAAATAAGAAGTTTTGATCAACATCACCATTTTTATAATCTGAATATGTTCTTGGCAAACCACCAGTTAATTTATCATCTGAAATTGCTTTATAATATTCATTGTTATTTCCAATTTTATTTGCAATATCATCACCAAAATGAAAAACTCCATATGGAACAGATGATAATTGGAAATCACCTGATGATGGTAAATTCAATTTTGATAAAGCATAGTGATTAATCAAACCAGATAAAGCTGCACGAAAAACAATTGATTCTTTTGAATTAGAATTATAAATAATTTTTGCAGCACCATCACTAACATTATTGTTTGGTACTAAATCTTGTCCATTAACGATGTATGGTCTTGGTGTATATGCAATATAATTAGACTGATTTATTTGTGAAACACCTGTTTCATAAACCTCATTTGTATAATTCAATACTGCTTCAGTTCTTTTACTTTCTGGCACAACATTTATTCAAGATTCTTGATTTGCAATAAAACGATTGTAAAAAACTTCTGCATTTCCTGAACCATAGTTTAAAATATAACGTTTAATTTTCTGACCGTTACTTGGATCTCAATAACCCTGTGTTGCATCAAAATATTTTTCATTCATAATTGCTAGAATTTGACTATTTGTGAAAGTTGAAAAATAATATGGGCCTGCAAATCAAGAATTATTTAAAACATCAGTTGGCGAACCTGAACCATAAATATTTTTGAAATCAGTATTTGAAGCATCCATTGTTATTTTAGAACCATTTTGAGTTCAAGCTATCGGTCTTTTGTTATCATTAATTTTAATGTTTTTAACATATTCATTTGTGTAAGGTACTGGAGAAAAATATGTCTTCGATAAAATAGATAAAATGTATGGATAAGGTTGATTTAGATAAAGAGTAAATTTATCATCAGTATTTCGAAAATTATTTATATCATAACTAGGATCAGTAATGCTTGGCATGTTATCATAACCAACAGTATCTTTAACATCTAAACCAATTTGGTTGATGAAATAACCATTACGTTGATAACCAATAGCACTACCTAATATATATGTTTCTAGTCCACGCTCAAAATCTTTTCCAGATAATTTTTGTTGAACTTGACCATTTGAATCAACTCAACAAATATTTGTATTAATAGTAAAAACAAATTTATTTGCTTTTGAAACTATATCATTGTATTTTTCGTTCGCTAAAACATCTGTACCTTTTTCAATAGTACCAATCAAAGTGTCAATTTTTTGGTTATTTGAATCAATTGTAGTTGAGTATGCTTCTAATTTAGTTGCAGCCTCTAATTTTAATGTTTCTTTTGTTGATTCAATTCGTTCACCTTTGTCATTAAATTTAAATTGACCAGTAGTTTCATATGTCAATAAACCTAATGATGTACTCAAAGCATAATTATCAAGTGGAGAATTAGAAAATGTTGGATTTAAAGGACTACTTTGAGATTCTAAATAATTAGTTGCATTTGAAAATACAAAAGTTTCTACAGTATTTAGTGCTGAACACGAACTTAAATATGTCATCAAGACAATTGAAGATATACCCATTGCCATTAATGCCGATGTTCTTCTAATTAACCTTCTGGGTTTCTTATGGATCATTTTTTTATCCTTTAGATTTAGAAAAAAAATTACAACATTATCAAATAATTAATAGCAAACTTTGTGGCACTTGAATTGCTACAAAGTTTATGAATACTATAAGTTATATTATAAAGCATAAGAGCGGTATTTTGTAATTTAAATTTTTTTTAAAAAAATACCTAAATTTAATTAGTAAATATTTACTCTATGTATTATTTTTTTTAAAAGGTTTTATTAATAAAAAATCATGGTTGAATCCATGATTTTATTTTTAAATGAAAAAATTTTTACTTTGTAACAATTGGAGCTTTTTTTGTTTCTTTTTTATTGTTCGTAGATGCCTTTTGCTTTGGTTTAAATTCTGGAATTTTATCTACAAATTGTAAAATCGCCATTTCAGTAGCATCGCCTTGTCTTTTGCCTAACTTTAAAACTCTTGTATATCCACCAGATCTTTTGCTGAAAGCTGGACCAATTTTTTCAAATAAATACTTGATTGCATCATTAGTGTTAATTTTTTGATTATCAACTAACCAACGATTTGCCAAACGGCGATTGGCAATCGTATCATTTTTAGCTCAAGTAATAATTTTTTCGATACGTTTTTGTGTTTCTTTAGCTTTAGTGATTGTTGTTTTAATTTGATGATAAGCAATCATATCACTAACTTGTTGACGAATAATCATTACTCGAGTTGCAGTAGTTTTACCACGCTTATTTATATAAGACACAAATAATTCTCCTTACCCTTTCAATTTTAGTCCGTATTCTAATAATTTTTTATTAATTTCACGTAAAGATTTTTTACCCAAATTACGAATTTTTTCAATTTCTGCTCTAGGTTTTTCAGTTAATTCTTGAATTGTTTGAATACCATGACGTTTTAAACAATTATATGAACGAACAGTTAAATCTAAATTTTCAATTGGAATAGACAATGTTTGATTTCTCAATTCTTCATTTTTTTCACGCATTACTTGCAATTCATGTAATGATTGATTAATATCAATTAGTGGATTAAGGTGTGCTACTAAAATTTTAGATGCTAAAGCAATTGCATCACCTGCAGAAATTGTTCCATTTGTTGCTACTTCTAATACTAAACGATCACTTGTTGATTGTTTAGATAATTTAACTTCTTCAACAGCATAACTTACTTTTACAATTGGTGAAAAATTAGAATCAATCGGAATAACAGAAATTGTATTTATTAAATCACGATTTTCATTAAATGTTTTGAATCCACGACCACGAGTAGCATAAATTTCCATATTAAACTTCTTATCAGATGTTAAAGTACAAATATGTAAATTTTTATTAATGATTTCAAAACCCACTGGACATTCAATATCAGCAGCAGTTACTACACCAGCACGTGAAAGATTAATTTTCAAAGTAGGTCATCTTTCCAAAGTTGTTTCAGCTAATTTTTCATCGCTAACAATATTTTCATTAATTGAAATAATTAAATTTTTCAAATTAAGGATAATTTGAGTCATATCTTCAACTACATTTGGAATTGATTGAAATTCTCTTGTTACATCATTAACTTTAACCGCAAAAACACTAGCGCCTGGAATATTAGATAAAATAATTCTTCTTAATGCATTACCAATAGTAATTCCAAAACCACTTTGTAATGGTTGAATGCTATAGCAACCATAATTTTTTGTAGCATCTTCTTTTACAACGTTAATTTCATATTTTAAAAAGTGTTCCATTTTCTGACTCCTATACTATCGTGGTTTTTTAGGTGGACGACATCCATTATGTGGAATTGGAGTAACATCATTAATTTCTGTTATCGCTAATCCAGCTGTTTGTAAACTACGAATTGCTACTTCTTTACCACGACCAACACCATTAACTCTAACTTTAACTGTTGTTAAACCCATTTCAACAGCTTCTTTTGCAGCAGATTCAGCTGCAACACCTGCAGAATAAGGTGTTTTTTTCTTTGTACCTTTTAATCCAATTGTCCCACTTGATGCTCAAGTAATAACATTACCTTTTTCATCTGCAATAGAAATTATTGTATTGTTAGAAGAAGCATGAATGTGAGCAACACCATTAGTAAAAGATAAACGTTTCTTTTTTGCCATATAATATTACTCTCCTACTTAGACTCAATTTTCTTGTTTGCAACAGTTTTTCTTGGACCTTTACGAGTTCTTGCATTTGACTTAGTGCGTTGACCACGAACTGGTAATCCACGACGATGACGCAATCCTCTTCATGCTCCAATTTCCATTAAACGTTTTATATTAAATGCAACTTCACGTCTTAAATCACCTTCAAGCATATATTCGCTTGCTAAATTACGAATAGTTGCTAATTCTTCATCACTTAAATCTTTAACTCTTTTATTTTTGTCAATATTTGATTTTTTTAAAATTTCTTGAGAGCGAGATAAGCCGATACCATAAATATAAGTTAATGCTATCTCTACTCGTTTATTATTAGGAATATCTACACCTAAAATTCGAGCCATATCTTATAACCTTTCTATCCTTGTCTTTGTTTATGTTTTGGAATTTTACAAATAACACGAATACATCCGTGTCTTTTAATAATTTTGCAATCTTTGCAAATTGGTTTTACTGATGATCTAACTTTCATAATTAATTTACCTTTCTATTAAGGTATTAAAGTCGATAAATAATGCGGCCACGTGTTAAGTCATAAGGACTAAACTCAACTTCTACAGTATCACCTGGTAAAATTCGAATTTTATTCATACGTATTTTACCCGATACGTGTGCTTCTACATTCATTCCATTTTCAAGTAAAACTTTAAACTTATCACCTTTTAAAGTTTCTTTAACTACACCTTTAATACTGATATTATCTTTCAAAGAAATATACTCCTATTGTGTTAAAATTTCACAACCTGTTTCATTAATTAAAATCATATGTTCTCAATGACAAGTCATTTGTGAAATATTACTAATTACTGATCAATTATCTTGACCTAAATGAACCTCGTTATTTTTTTCTAAAAGCATTGGTTCAATGCAAATAATCATTCCTGGTTTTAATTTAAATCCAGTTTTGGGTTCTCCATAATTTAAGATCAAAGGATCTTCATGAATTTTTATTCCGCAACCATGGCCACCATAATTTTTTAATAAATGATAGCCATGCTGATGAACATAAGTTTGTATTGCATTCGAAATGTCGCCAACATAATTTCCTGGTTTAATCACTTTAGTTGCTTCAAAAATTGCTTGCAAAGTTATTTTTGATATTTTTTGATATTCAATAGATGCCAACGGTCCTAAAATAGTAAAAGCAGCATCACATATATAATTTTCAAATTGAATTCCAATATCTAAAGTTAATTTATCTTTTGCTTCAAATTTATTGTCATGGGTACCAATGCCGTGAATAATAACTTCATTTTTAGACATACAATTGTAACCAGGAAAACCTTGGTACCCATGATAAATGCAAGATGCATTTTCAGCTTCAATTATTGACTTAGTAAATTCATCAATTTCTTTTAAACTTCAACCAACAAAATTTTTTTGCAAACATAAATCACGCACTTTTTTGAAAATGTTACATGCTTTCTTAATACCCTCAATTTCTTGAGCATTCTTAATATAAACCATTCAATTAATTTATCCTTTAAGAATTTTTAAAATTTCTTCTCGAATTAAGTCTGGCATTAAGTTTGCATTTATTTTATATAAAATGTTTTTCTTTTTGTAAAAATTAATTACATCTTCAATTGAATTTTGATATTCAGTAATTCGATTAGTAATGACATTTCTATCATCATCTTTTCGAGAAATTAACAGAGTTTGGTCATTGGGGCATAATTTATTTGATGCTGATGAATCAAAATCTTTATTATTAAACACCCTTTCACAGGTTGGACAAACTAATCGATTTACTAAACGTTCAATAATTGCTTCTAAATCATTGGGTTCTAATAAAATTGCTGCATCAATATCAATTAAAGTATCTAAATATTGTGCTTGTTCTAATGTTCTTGGATAACCATCAAGAATTAGAAAACGGTTAATATCTTGTTCTTGAGTAGTACCTAAAGCACTTTTAATAACTTCATTAGTGATATCATTAGGGACATACTTTCCTTCTTGAATATAAGAATTTAACTTATCACCTAATGGCGTTTTACTTTGAATCATTGAACGAAACATATTTCCCGTTGATAAATGAATAAAGTTGTATTCATCTTTTAAAAATTGAGAAATAGTACCTTTTCCTGTTCCTGGTGCACCTAAAAAAACAATTTTACTTTTCTTTATCATAATTCACTTACTTCATCTTTCGGAGTTTGGTCATTTTCATTAACATTATTATTAGGTAAACTTGATTCATTATTTGCTAATTTAAGATCATTTTGTAACGCTGTGTAATTAACAATTGATTCAGTAAGTTGTTGACGCATTTGTTGATAGTTTGTAGTTGTAGCTGAAGATTTCAATGAATTGTATAATTCTAAACTTGCTGCAACCATAATTACAATTCCAGTTCCACCTAAACTTAAAGTATTAGGAATTCCCATTGTAGCTGAAATAACATATGGAATAACTGCAATTATTGCTAAAAAGGGTGCGCCTATAAAATTTGTACGCATCAAGACTCTTGCTATGTGTTTCTCAGTTTCATATCCCGGACGAATACCGGGTATAAAACGGTGACTTTTTTCAAAGTTTTTTGATAATTGTTCTGGATTAATTTGGATATAACTATAAAAAAAGGTAAACAAAATAATCAAAATTCCATATAGAGTAATTCCAACCGGAGTTGATAAAGATAAATAATCTTCAACAAATCATCGCGCTTCACCTTGTGGTGTAAATTGAGCAATAGTAATTGGAATTGACATAATAGAAGAAGCAAAAATAACTGGTATTACCCCAGCAGAATTAATTTTAATCGGTAAATAAGGTAAAGCATTTAAATCTTCAGTCATCCCTTGTCCTGTTTGTTGTATTGGAATTTTACGAATTGAAATATTAATAAATGTTGTTGCTAGCAATAAAACAATAAATCCTAAAACATAAACGCTAAAAGTAATAATTGATGTTAACACAGGATTTGTTGTGATTACTAAACCTGTAATAACATTAAATACAGTTACAAAGCCTGCTGGTAATTGAGATAAAATTCCACTTAAAATTAGTAAAGTTACACCATTACCAACACCACGTTTTGAAATAATATCTCCAATAAAAATAGAAATATAAGTACCAGCAGTCATTGTGACAATATAAAAAGCTTTATGTGCAACATCAGGTTGTTCTAAACTAAAAGCACCACCGTTACTAGATAATTCAATGATTGCAAAAGCTTGAACTATTGCAAAAGGTAAAGTAATAATTCTTGTAATTACTTCAATACGTCGACGACCAATTTCTCCACTTTTAGCCAATCTTGATAAAGGTGGGATCAAATCCGTAGATAATAATTGCATAATGATTTGACTTGTAATATATGGGCTTACTCCAATTGCAAATAATGACAATTGACTTAAACCACCGCCACCTAATAAATTAAATAATGAAAAAAAGTCATTCGTTGAGGATGAACTTGATGATGATTGATTAATTTTAATTCCCGGTAAAGGAATTGTTGAAATTACTCTAAAAAGCAAAACCAAAAATAACGTTACTAAAACAGAAGTCATAAAATTCTTGTTTCTTAATAACGTAAGTGCTTTTTGTCCAAATGATTTTTTCTTAATAGAGGTTGTCATTTTTTACCTTATTTGCTTAAAGAGTTCTTGTATTTTTTCAAAGCTGTTGATAAATCAATAATAACAACATTTCCACCAGCTGCTTCAATTTTTGATTTAGCATTTTTAGATACTTTTTGTACTTCAACAGTAATTGGTTTAGATACATTTGCATCACCAATTAATTTAATTGGATCTTTAGATTTATTATTAACTCAATTTAAACGTACAAAATCTTCACGAGTGTATTTATCCTGTGAAATATTCACTAAATTTTGCAAACTAACATTTTGGTAATTCGGTTTAAAGTTGTAAGTGCTAAAACCAAATTTTGGTAAACGACGATATAAAGGAGTTTGTCCACCTTCAAAACCTGGTCTTGTGTGTCCTGATTTACGAGCCTTTTGACCTTTTTGACCACGACCACTTGTTTTACCTAAACCTGAACCATGACCACGTCCAACTACTTTAGCACGATGGTTTCTTGATTTAGGTGTACTTTTTAGTTCATGTAATTCCATAATATTTTATTTACTTTCTATAGTTCTTTCAAGCTTTTATCACGTAATCTTGCAATTTCTTTTGGAGTTAATTGTTTGATTATGCCATTTAAAGTTGCGCTAATCATATTGACAGGTGTATTCTTACCTAAATTTTTTGTATATATGTCTGTATAACCTGCCAATTCAATGATAGCCCGAATTGGTCCACCAGCAATAATTCCTGTTCCTGATGGAGCTGGTTTTAGTAAAACTCGAGCAGCCCCAGAACGTCCTACTATTTCATGAAAGATTGTTCCATGTTTATTAATGTGTACTTCGTGAACATTTTTTTCAGCAGCTCTTAATGCTTTTTTAATTGCATTTGGAACTTCAAGAGCTTTTGCAATTCCAAAACCAACTTTACCACGGCGATTTCCAATTACAACTAATGCGCTAAAACGCATATTGCGGCCACCTTTAGTTGTTTTGGAAATTCGATTAATTTTTACAATTCTCTCTTCAAATTCTGATTTTGGTTTATTACGATTAACTTTACGACGATTTCTCTCATCATTAGTTTTTTTACTAACTTTATGTTCAAGTTTTTCAGCCAATTGTTCTTCTTTTGTTGTTAATTCTGTATTGTTATTCATGAAAAATTTCCTAGATTAAAATTTAAGTCCAGCTTCGCGTGCCCCATCAGCTAATGCAGCAATTCTGCCATGGTATTTAGAACCACCACAATCAAAGCCAACTTCTGAAATATTTTTTTCTAATAACTTTTTAGCTATTTCTCTACCTACTAATGTAGCGTTTTCTTTGTTGCCGTTTTTTAATTTCATTGATTTTGATGACGCTGATGCAATAACTTTGTTTTGATTGTAGTCTCAAGCTTGCACAGTTATATGTAAATTTGATTTAACAACAATCAAAACAATTTTACCATTATCAATTCGGCGAATTCTAGTTGTAATTCTTTTGTGTCGCATTTGGCGACGTGCTGAACGATTCATATTAATTTGTTTCATAATATTTTTACCTTTCAACCCTTATTATTTTTTACCTTCTGCAGTCTTACCTGCTTTACGGATAATTTGTTCACCAACATACAACACACCTTTACCTTTATAAGGTTCAGGTAATCGTCATTTTCGAATTTGAATTGCAAATTCACCAACTAATTGTTTATCTACACCTGTGATATTAATTAAAGTATTTTTGTCAACAGTTACTTTCAATTCTTTAGGAATTTTTATATCGATAGGATGTGAATAACCTAAAGCTAAATTCAAAGTAGTAGGATCTTTTAAATTTGCTTTATATCCAACACCAACTAATTGAAGTTGTTTTGTAAATCCTTCTGTTACTCCAATAATTGCATTTCTTAATAAGGCATTATAAGTTCCATGAAGCATTTTAGTTTGTTTTAATTCATTAGTTCTTGTTACTTGAGCAGTGTTGTTTTCAACTTTAACTTGTAATAAATTAGTTTTTTCAGGTAATTTAATATCAAGTTGCCCTAACGGACCTTTAACATTAATTACATTGTTTGCTAAAGTAATATTTACTCCATTAGGAACAGGAATAATGCGGTTGCCAATTCGAGACATTAATGTTACCTCCTATCAAATATAAGCGAGAACTTCGCCGCCAATTTTTTTAGATCTTGCTAATTTATCAGTCATTAGTCCTTCACTAGTAGAGATAATAGCAATTCCTAAACCATTCAAAACTTTTGGTAATTTTTCATAAGGAACATATACTCTTAAACCAGGTTTAGAAATTTGTCTAACACCATGAATTGTAGCAATTCTATTTTCATCAAATTTTAATTTAACTTTAACAAAAGCTTTAGTTTTGTTTTTATTTTCAAACAATTCATAATGCTTTAAATAACCTTCTTTAACTAAAATTTCAAGAATTGCTATTTTAAGCTTGGAAGATTGCAATTTTACATCTTCAATTTTTGCTCTATTTGCATTATTAATTTTTGTTAATAAATCAGCAATTGGATCAATATGTGACATTACAAATCTCCTTTCCTATCATGACGCCTTTTTAATTCCTGGAATTACACCAGCATATGCTAAATCTCTAAAGCATAAACGACAAACACCGAATTTACGATATACAGCTTTTGGGCGTCCGCAACGTTTACATCGTGTATACGCACGGACAGCAAATTTTGGATGTCTTAATTGTTTTTGTTTTAATGCTGTTTTTGCCATAAATTATTGTTGTTCCTTTGGTTTAATTAGTGGTAATCCTAATAATCTTAATAATTGCAATGCTTGAGCTTTATCTTTTGTAGATGTAACTAATGTAACATCAAATCCACGAACTTTTTTGATGTCATCATACACAATTTCTGGAAAAACAATTTGCTCTTTAATTCCAATTGTATAGTTGCCACCATTATCAATACTCTTTGGAGATAGACCCCTAAAGTCACGAACACGTGGTAATGCAATATTAATTAATCGTTCCAAAAAAGATCACATTCTTTCACCACGTAAAGTTACTTTACATCCAATTGATTGACCCATTCTTAATTTAAAAGTAGCAATTGAATTTTTTGCTTTAGTAATAGCTGGTTTTTGTCCTGTAATTAGAGTTAATTCTTTAACACCTGATTCAAGTAATTTTGCATCTTTAACTGCATCACCAATTCCCATATTGATTACAATTTTTTCAATTTTTGGAATTTGCATTACTGAAGATAAATTAAATTTTTTTTGTAATTCAGGGCGAATTTCTTTTAAATACTTTTCTTGTAATTGACTTGCCATTATTTACCACCACCCAATGGGTTTTGTGTTTTTCGTGATACGCGGATTTTTTTATTTGTTTTTGAATCAATAATATATTTAACTTTAGTTGGTGCTTGTTTTTTTTCTTTTGTATCAATTAATGCTAATTGGCATAATTTAATCGGTGCTTCTTGCTCTACAATTTCGCTTTTTTTAGTTCCTCGGTCATCACCTTTTTGGTGTTTTTTAACCTTATTCAAGCCTTCAACAATTGCTGCATCTTTTTTGTTTAAAATTTTTAAAACAATACCTGCTGCACCGCGATTTTTGCCACTAATAACAATAACTTGATCGCCTTTTCTAATTCGTTGCATTGCTATTTCCTTTCTAAACAACTTCAGTAGCTAATGAAGTAATTTTGACAAAACCTTTTTCTCTTAATTCGCGGGCAACTGGACCAAATACCCGTGTTCCTCTTGGACTTAAATCATCTTTAATGATTACGCATGCATTGTCATCAAAACTTACATGAGTTCCATCTGCACGTTGATTTCCTTTAACTGTTCTAACAATAACAGCTTTTACAACTTGCCCTTTACGTACCATTCCAGTAGGGATTGCATTTTTTACTGAAACAACTACAATATCACCTATGCTTGCATAACGACGACGTGATCCGCCTAATACTTTAATAATTCCTACTTCACGTGCCCCACTATTATCAGCAACATTTAAACGACTCATAAATTGAACCATAACTATTTCTCCTATTTAGCACGTTCCACAATATTGCTAATTCTTCATCGCTTTGTTGCTGATAAAGGACGAGTTTCCATAATTTCTACTCGATCACCAACTTTTGCTGGTTCAGCTAAATCATTATGTGCATGGTAACGTTTATGTTTAATTACTAATTTGTGATACAAAGGATGCTTAGTTTTTAATTCAACTTCAACTGTTGCTGTTAGTTTCATTTTGTCACTAACAACTTTTCCAATTAAAGTTTTACGACGATTTCTTTCCATTGTCTAAGCACCTTTCCTACGTGTTCTTGAAGATAATTTATTTGTTGTTTTTTTAGATTTAGGTTTTGCTTTAAGTTTAGTTTTAAGCTTTGCTTTTGTTGTTTTCTTAACAACTTTTTTAGGTTTTTCAGTTTTTGGTTTTTCAGCTTGAATTGCAGCAACTTTCTTTTTATTTTCTTCACGTTGTTTTAGTGATTTTTTAGCTTTTTCTGCTTTTTCTTTTTGCATTTTAATTTTAGCTTCTTTAGCTGAATCTTTAGTTTCTTTATTTTGATTTATTGATAAACTATTTAATTTGGTTGCTATATTAACTTTAACTTGACGTTCAGTAAGGATAGTATAAATTCTTGCTAATAATCTTTTAGTTTGTTTGATTAAATGATGTTTTTCTAATTCACCATGAGCTTGTTTAAAACGATATTGCAATAATTGTCCTTTTAAACGAATTACTAAATCAATTAATTCTTGATCAGTTTTAGCACGTAATTCTTTATTCATATTATTGCGCTCCTTCACGTGAAACAATTTTTCATGTTACAGGTAATTTATGTCCAGCTCGCGTTAAAGCTTCTTTCATTTGTTCAACAGGTAAGCCAGCTATTTCAAACATTACTGTTCCTTTTTTAACAACTGCAACTCAAAATTCTGGACTACCTTTACCAGAACCCATACGAACTTCTAAAGGTTTTTTAGTTTTTGACATATGTGGAAAAATACGAATTCACATTTTACCTGTTTTTCCAATGTATTTACTAATAGCAATACGAGCTGATTCAATTGATCTTGTATCAATTCATGAACCTGATGTAGCCATTAATCCATATTCACCAAAAGCAACATATGTATTACCTTTGGCATTACCCTCATAACTAACATTGTGAGGCTTACGATATTTTGTTCGTTTTGGTTGTAACATAATTATTTATCATCCTTTTTTGAAATAGGATCACCCAAAATATCTGAAGATTCGATAACTTGAGATCTTTCTGATTTATAATTGGATTTAGTTTTTTTGTTATTGCTTCCACTAGTTTTATTATTGCGTTGTAAATGTGTTGATTTACGTTTTAAATCTTTGCCAAAAATTTCGCCGCGATTAATTCAAACTTTAACACCAATTACACCATATGACATATGAGCTTCTTCTAATGAATAATCAATATCTGCTCTCAATGTTGATAAAGGTACATTACCTTCAATATACATTTTATCGCGAGCAATTTCAGCACCATTCAAACGACCTGATACTAAGACTTTAATTCCTAAACCACCAGCTGATAAAACTTTCTTTAAGGCCATGCGCATTGCTGAACGTAAAGGAACACGATTTTGAATATTATCAGCAATTTCTCTAGCAATTAAACGAGCAGATAAAGCGGGGTTACCAATTTCACTCACTGTTACATCAACTTTTATATTGCGACCAACAATCTTATTAATTTCTTTAACAATATATTGAATTGATGAACCTTTATTTCCAACAACTAAAACTACTTGAGTTGCATAAACAAAGACATCTATAGTTTTTTGCGTGCGTTCTATTTCAATATTACTAATGTGAGCATCATGATATTTAGTCAATAAAAATTTACGAATTTTTTCATCTTGAATTAATCAATCACCACATTGCTCATTATTTTTAGCAACTCAACGTGATTGTCAATTTTTATTAATACCATAACGTAAACCGTTTGAATTTACTTTTTGACCCATAATCTTACTTTTGTGCTCCTTTTGCTTGTTTTTGTCCAGCAGTGCGTTTTGCAACTTTTTCTTTTTGTTTATTAACTAAAACTTTTCTTTCATTTTTATCATCAGAAAGTGTTAAGACAAAATTTGTTGAACGTTTTCTTATCACATCAGCACTTCCTTTGGCACGGGGTAATGTTCTTTTAATAACTGGTCCTTGATTAGCTAATGCTTCAAAAACATACAATTGATCAGCTTTCATTGCATGATTATTAGTGGCATTACTAATTACACCATTTAATAATTTTAATAGAATACGCGCACCCTTTTTGTCTGTGTTGCTCAAAATAGTTTGTGCTTCATTAATAGGTTTGTTAGCTATTAATTGGCAAACTAAACGTGCTTTTTGTGGAGAAATACGAACTCGATTTTGTTTCGCTTTTGCAATCATTGTATTTTACCTTTCAATTTCTAACGATTAGATGTGTGTTGTTTGAATGAACGTGTTGGTGCAAATTCACCCAATTTATGACCAACCATATCTTCTGTAACATATACATTAATAAAATTTTTACCATTGTGAACACTAAATGTATTTCCAACAAATTCAGGAAAAATTGTGCTACGGCGTGATCAAGTTTTGATTGGTTTTTTCTTTTCACTAGCATTCATAGCTACAACTTTTTTTAATAAACTTGCTTCAACAAATGCACCTTTTTTAGAACTACGAGACATAATTTTCCTTTTTTACTATTTGTTACGAATGATTAAATTACTTGAAGATTTTTTATTATTGCGAGTTTTTACACCCATGTGTCTTTTACCTCATGGTGTTCGTGGGGCATCACGACCAACTGGACTACGTCCTTCACCACCACCATGTGGGTGATCATTAGGGTTCATAGCTGAACCACGAACTGTTGGTCTAATTCCTCGGTGGCGATTACGTCCAGCTTTACCAATAACAACTAAATTATGATCTGGATTAGAAACAATACCTATAGTTGCTCGACATTGTTTTAAAAATTTACGCATTTCACCTGAGTTAAGTTTCAAAATAATGTATTTCCCTGTTTCATCAGAACCTAAGATTTGTCCATATGAACCAGCGCTTCTTGCAACTTGTCCTCCACGCTTTGGAGTAAATTCAATATTATGAACCATTGTACCTTCAGGAATGTATTCAAGAGGCATACAATTCCCTGGAATGATATCTACTGCTTTTTCACTTGAGACAATTTTATCTCCTAATTTGATATCATTTGGAGTAATAATATAAGTTTTAGCTCCGTTTTCATAAGTTACTAAACTAATGAATGCAGTACGGTTTGGATCATATTCTATTGTTTTAATTGTTCCAATTTTGTTGTCATACAAATTGCGTTTAAAATCAATTATTCTATATTTTCGTTTATGTCCACCACCATGGTGTCGAACTGTAATTTTTCCTTGATTATTTCGACCACTATGTTTAGATTTTTTTGTTAATAAAGATTTCTCAGGTTTATTAGTTGTTAAATGAGATTTGTAATCAATTACCGTAGCATGATGAATACCACTATTAGAACGGTTAACTATTTTTTTTACTGGCATAATAAACTATTCCTTTGAATTAGTCTTTGCATTTTTTTCAGCTTCAGGTTTTTCGCCTGTAACTAAAATTTCAATCCCTGGTGGCAAAGTTATGATTGCTATTTTCTTAGTTTTCGTATAACCAGGTTTTGCAGTTCCTGTTTTGGTTTTTACAGATTTTCGAATTTTAATATTAACACTTAATGGTGTAACGCCATAAATTGTAGTAAATGCTTGCTTTACTAAAGTTTTATTAGCTCTTAAATCAATTTGAAATGAATATTTTTTCTTATTTCCTAAAGATTCAAAATAAGTTTTTTCAGTTAATATTGGCTTAATTAAAACTGTTGTTAAATCCATAACTAATTCATCCTTTCTGCTCATTGACTTAAAGCGCTAGGTTGAACAATTACCATTCGAGCATTAAGCATATCTTCAGTTGATACTTGATTTCATTTTTTTAATGTAACATTTTTTAAATTAGATGATGATTTAGATAAAATCTTATTTTCGTTTCCCAAAACAACTAAAACTTTTGAACCATTTAACCCAGTTATTTTATTAATTAAATTATTTAATGCTTTTGAAGAATATGAATCTGGATTTACATCATCTGATAAACCTTTAATTAAATTTTTATTTAATTGTTGAGTTAGAGCAGAACAAAAAGCTAATTGACTAACTTTTTTATTTACTTTAAGCAAATAATTTCGATTTGGTTTTGGTCCAAAAACAATACCACCACCAACATAATGAGGATTACGAATCGAACCTTGACGTGCTCTACCTGTATGTTTTTGTTGATATGGTTTTTTACCACCACCACTAACTTCGCCTTTTTGTAATGTTGAATGAGTTCCTTGGCGACGACTAGATCTTTCAGCAATAACTGAATCAAAAATAGCTTGAGTGTATTCTTTATTTACAATTAATTTTTCATTAATTTCAATTTCACTAGTTGGAGCACCATTGATATCAAATATTTGAATTTTACTCATTGACATTTTCCTCCGCTGATGAATTTGAATTAACTTCTTCTACTTTAGAATTAGATTTAGTTTTTTCACTACTTATATTTGCTATATCATATGTATAAATCTTATTAGGATGTTTTTTAGAAATTGTGATTCTAACCATTTGTCCTGATGGACCAGGAACAGCACCACTAACCAAAACTAAATTTTCTTCAGGTTTAAAAGCAACAATTGATAGATTTTGAATTGTGCAAATATCATGACCATAATGTCCAGACATTTTTTTACCTTTAAAAACGCGTTGTGCTTGTGAGCCACCACGACCTGTTTGAACTGAACCTTGAAAACGATGAGGATAACCAGCACCATGACCTAAAGGACCGATCTTAAAATTTCAACGCTTAATAGCTCCAGTGAAACCATGACCTTTAGTTGTTCCTTGAACATCAATACATTGTCCTTGTTGAAATAATTCATCAACTTTTAAAACTTGTCCAATTGAATATCCAGTCATTCCCCGAATTTCTTGCAATACTTTTCTAGGTTCTACGTTTGTTTTTTTAAATAAACCTTTTTGAGGATTATTTAATTTTTTTGCATCCACTTTTTTAAAACCTAATAAAGTTGCATCATATCCATCTTTTTCTTTTGTTTTTATAGACACAACTTGATTTTCTTCAACATGAAGAATTGTTACAGGAATTAATCGACCATTTTTTTCAAAAATTTGAGTCATTCCTATTTTAGTACCAAAAATACCTTTCATAGATTATCTCCATTAAATTTAAAACACTTAATATCTAATTACTAATTCGTAATTCAACACCTGCTGGCAATTTAATTCTTTTTAAATTTTCAAGTGTTTGTTTATTAATGTCTTTTAAAATAATTAATCTTCTATGAGTACGACGTTCAAATTGTTCTCGTGATGATTTGTCAACATGGGGAGAACGAATAATAGTTACAACTAACTTTTTAGTTGGCAGCGGAACAGGGCCACTTATTTTAGAACCAGTTTCTTTTACAATTTCAATAATTTTTTTTGTAGAACGGTCTAAAAGGCGGCTATCATATGAATTTAATTTTATGCGTAGTTCTTGCATACATTTTAGCCCCTATTTTTAATTAATAAAATTTTGACTTATTTTTTTAACAACTGCTATTGGTGTATCAAAAAATAAAAAACACAAATGCTGTAAGATTTTAACATAAAAATTACAAAACAAAAAAAATATGTTAATTCTGTTCATTAACAAACAAAAATTAACATTATTTAATAGAGATTAAAAAAATAATAAATTTAATATTTTAATTTTTGATAGATAGGAAATTTTTTAATTTTTAATGCAACCAATTTTTTGATTTTATTAATAATTTTCATGTTTCCATTACTATTAATTATTTCAATAATTCAATTGGCTATTTCAGCAAAATCTTTTTCTTTAAAACCACGAGTTGTCATAGCTGCAGTTCCTAATCTAATACCAGATGGTTTGTTAGGAGTGTTTGTATCATATGGTATAGTATTCTTATTAACAATAATACTAGCTTCCATTAATCAATTTTCAACTTGGTCGCCTGTAATTTTATTTTTTTTGAAAACATCAATTGATAATAAATGATTGTCAGTTCCATTTGCAACAACATTGTAACCATTTGATTTAAATACTTCAGCAAATGTTTTAGAATTTTTTACAACTTGTTTAATATAAGTTTTGAATGCAGGTTTACTTGCTTCTTGAAATGCTACTAATTTTGCAGCAATAATATGTTCTAAAGGACCGCCTTGTGTACCAGGAAATGAAGCAGATTTTAATTTAGAGAATATTGCTTCATTATTACTCATAATTATTCCGCCTCTAGGTCCTCTTAATGTTTTATGAGTAGTTGAAGTTACAACATCACAATAAGGCAAGGGATTCATATGTTCTTTGGCAACAATTAAACCCGCAATATGTGCAACATCAGCCATTAAATATGCATTAACTTTTTTTGCAATTTCAGAAAATTTTTTAAAATCAATTTTTCTAGAATAATTTGATGCACCACAAACAATTAATTTGGGTTTTATTTTTATTGCTTGTTCTAAAATTGCATCGTAATCTAAAGTTTGAGTTTTTGGATTAACTCCATAGTGATGGAAATTATAAATTTTTCCTGAAAAATTAACATTAGATCCATGAGTTAAATGTCCACCCTCATTTAAACCCATTGCTAAAACTTTATCATTGGGTTTTAATAAAGCTAAATAAACAATTGCATTTGCTATAGAACCAGATGCTGGTTGAACATCTGCATATTTAGCATTAAATATTTTTTTTAATGTTTCAATAGCTAATGATTCTATTTGGTCAATAAATTCACAACCAGCATAATATCTTTTCCCAGGAAAACCTTCTGCATATTTATTTGTTAAAATTGAACCCATTACTTTTAATACATCTTCAGATACAAAATTTTCTGAAGCAATTAATTCAATGTGAGATTGCTGACGTTTCAATTCTTTATTTAACAATTTAGTTAATTCTTTACTTACCATGTTTTACCCATTTTTGTATTTTTCTAGAAACAAAATTAAAAACAAATTTAACATCATTTACAAAAGTTTCATCATAATTTTCAATTCGTTTTTTTCAAAATTTAGTGTGAATTCAATTTTTAATTATAATAACAATATTAATTATTGATGTAAATACAAAAATCATAATTGCAGCATTTCCGGGAAAAACAATATTTGTATATTCTAGAATTAAAGAAACAATAATATATGATCCACCGATTGAATAATCTAATCTAGTTAAACCGGTTGTGAAATAATGAACATTAAATACTCTTGTAACAATTCAAACATATGCAACATATGATGCTATCAAAACATATGTATAGAAAAAGCGAAGTAGGTTACAACGATTACAATAAAACATTCATGATAAGCCACCTATCATTAAAAACGCATGATATCCAAAAAACAATTGTTGATCAAAGAAAATTAATTGTCATGTTGCATGAATATTTTCATCGGCAACAATTCCACCATAAATTGTAATAGACCCTCCTAAAAAAGCTCAAGGCGCAAATAAGGAAGCGACATCTTTCTTATAAGACAAAGCTATTGATAACGGGAAAGCAAATGATAAAAATTGACAAAGGGGCGTGAAAAGAATATTGCTATAAACAAACGAATGAACTCATAATGTCATTTGACTATTAATATATTGAAAATTTTGGGAATCTAATCCATTAAGAACAGTATTAACAAAATCTGGTGCGGCTTTATCTTTAAAATTCAAAACTTTGATGCCTTTTATTGTATTTAATAAAAAAGGATCCAAAGGATTTGGTAATGCTAAAAATGGAGTATTAAAATTTTCCATATTTGTTCCACAAATAGTATTATTCATTACATTAAATAAATAGAATGTAACGTTTGTTTGTTTCATTACAAATGGCATTAATGTCGTAGCACCATTTGGTAATTCAGAACCATCTGCAAATTTTGCATTAAATGCTCCGTGATCGCCATTTAAAATAATTTTATTTGGATCTCATTCATAAACAATTCCGCCATGAGATTGTGCAAGAGACATTGCTTGATTAAATTGAGCTAGTTGAATTAAATTAACAACTAAGTAACCCCCAAATCAATAAATAAGTGCTAATATAGACAATACCATTCATATTGGGTAATCACTTTTTCATAAATGATATCTACTTTGATATAAAGGTGTTTTTAAACCTATAGGTATGAATCAGTTTTTTTGTTTATGATTTCTTTTGATATGAGTTATAAACAAAACCAAACCAATAAGTGCAACTGTAATAAATGCACCTAATATAATTCGCCCTTCAAGTTGTTCTTCATGTACTGATCAATGCATACAATTTAATTTATATTTTATGGGTTATTAATTTTATTATTAAATGTTATCACACGTTTTTAATAAATACAAATGAAAAAATTAGTTGTTCTTCATGTACTGATCATTAAACATTCAAGTAATAGTGTTGTTTAAAGATGTCTTATAAGAATTTGATATTGAACTATCACCAGCTATCAAATCATAACTAATATTATTTATTGAATCATTAAATCTTAATGGTTGACCTAAACCGAACGGGGATTCTTGTTCAACATTTGTTGATGGATCTTTATAACTAAATGTCCCAAAATATATACCTACTATTTCTTTATTTTGATTCATAATCAAACTTCCTGATGAACCGCCAGCTAAATTTGAATTATTAATCACATATCCACGACTATTTTGAAAAAATTTTTCGTTGTGATATGTTAAAGATCAATTTAAATTATTCGGGGCATAAAAACCATTATTATCAACAGGAAAACCATATTGATATGCTAATCTTTTATAATCAAAATCTTGACCCTTTTCAAAAGATGAAATTCCAGGTGGCTGATTAAGAGTTCATTTAGAACCACCAGAAATAGGATATTTATTATCCAAAAATTGTGATTTGACTGAATCATAATAAGGGTAACCAGCTATAAATGCTTGATCACTACTTAATCTTGAATAATTTATTTTCTTAAAAAGTTTATCAACATATGATGATTCTGGAACATTTTCCATTAATGTTTTTAAAGAATTAATAGACTGTAAAATTCAATTAGTATATACTCAATCAGTAAGATAAAATTCCATTGAAAAAACAGCAAAATCAACATAATAATTTGTTGTGTTTTTGTTAGGCATAAAATTAGTTGCTACAAATTGCGTTTTTGGTATTGAAGATAATTTTTTATATGTGACATCAAAATCTTTTGGTGGCGGCGGATAATTAATTAATGTTTTGCCTAAATAAAATTCTTGTGTGTGAGGTCATAATAAGTTTGGGTATTGTTCTAAATTTCTTAAAGAATCAGCAACATGTAAGTTTGTGCCAAAATAAGCAGTTAATTTATTATTTTCTTCTTTAAAATCAAACAATCATCCCGTTCCTGAAATGGCTTTTGAATCAGAATTAATAATTAAAAATGAATATTCTAAATCGTAAATTTGTTTATATGAACCAGAAGTTGGAATATCGTGAGAATGGTTTTTATCATAAAAAGGTTTAGGGAATAAAAACAAAGAACACGATGAAACTAAAACAGCTAGTAATGCAAAAAAAGTAGCAATTACTAATAACATTCATTTTTTAATATTAAATATTTTTTTCATGATTATTTTTAAATTATTTAGTTCCAAATAGGCGATCGCCTGCATCGCCCAAGCCTGGAGTTATATATCCTTTTTCATTTAATTTTGTATCTAAAGATGCTAAATATATTTCAACATCAGGATGTGTATTACTAATTTTTTTTAATCCTTCAGGACTACCAACTAACCCAACATAACGAATTGATCTTGGTTTAGTTTTTTTAATAGCATCAATTGCCTTGCTTAAAGAATTACCAGTAGCTAACATAGGATCAAGCAATAATACATCTGCTTTATTTATGTTTTTGGGAAATTTTGTGTAATATTCCTTAGGAATTAATGTTTTTTCATCTCGATATAAACCAATATGACCAATTTTTGCAGCTGGAACAATTTGACTAATCCCATCAACCATACCTAATCCAGCTCTTAAAATTGGAACTAAAACTAAATCATTTTTTAATTGATAACCAATTGTTTTTGAAATCGGTGTATTAATATTTACTTTTTTTAAAGGAAATGACTTTGCAACTTCATACATCATTAATGCAGTAATTTCTTTTAACAAATCTCTAAAATCTTTTGATTTTGTATTTTTATCTCTCATTTTAGTTAATTTGTCTTTAATTAAAGGATGCTGAATAATTATATACATGCTAAAAATAAAACCTTAAATTCAAAGTATATAAAATATTTAGATATAAATATTTATAATATTCTAACAATTTAAATTGACTTTTTTAATTAATTGATTAGTTAAAATCTTAATACGAGGACTTAAATTTCTATGATTTTTAAAAAGAAATTTTGTTATGATTCAAGTATTTTTATAAATTACTTTAAAAATTTTTCTAAAACTAGATGAATTTTTTTTGGAGCTTTTTATTTTTTCCTAATTGCTTTTGGCTTGTTTATTTATCAAATTATTACTGGTTTGATACAAAATACACCAGCAGATAATCCTTGAATTGTTATTGATAAATTTACATGACAAAGCAATATATTATTGTTAATTTTTAGTTTTTTTTATGTTTTTTTGCCAAAGCATCAATTTCTAAAAACAGATAGTTTTTTAATTTGTGTATTAACTTACATATTTTTTACATTTTTTGGATATAACTTTATATTAACTTTTTTAAATAATGGTTATTCAGGAAATCCGCTTGACATTTTTATAAGTGTTTGAACACATCTTATTTGTCCTGTGCTTTTTATCATTTGTGGAATTTTAAAATTTGTTTTTGAACCGCAAAAAATAAGACTTAGAAGATTTATAAGAATTTTAAGTTTTGGAATGATTTATCCTACAATTTATCTTATTTATCTTTCAACTATCCCTTTTGTATTTAATAATGGTAATGAAACATATTCAATATATGGCATAGCAACAAACACTAAAGATAATCCATCAATTGCTTGACCTATAATTTTTGGTATGTACTTTTTATTTTTTCCAGGTACTTTGTTTGGATTTTATTCTATTGCTAAAATCATTGCTAAAAAAATGAAAAAATAATTTAACTAAATCAAATTAAAATATTTTATTTTTAGTTCTAAACATTAAATCAGATTGAATCATATCTTTTAAAGTTTTTTGAGGAATTCATTTTAAAAACTTTTTAGCTAGAATATTGGATGTGATTAGTTTTGAAGGATCCCCTTGTCTTCTTGGACAAATTTTTACATTTTTTAAAGGACTTTTAGTTATTTTTTCTAACATAGTCAAACATTCTTTAACTGTGTATCCTTTGTTTGAACCTAAATTAACAGCAATAGTTTTATTTTTAATATCATTTAAATAATTAACTGCCAATAAATGAGCATTAGCTAAATCAACAACATGGATAAAATCTCGCAAACAAGTTCCATCTTTAGTATCCTTATAATCATTACCAAAAATTTTAAATTCATTGTTGTTTAAATAAGACATAACTAAACGCGGAATCAATAAAGTAGTTTTTTTATTAAATATACCTAATTTATAGTCATCACTAGCGCCTGCAACATTAAAATATCGCAAAATAACAGATTTAATACCATAAGCATGTTCTGCAGCTTTCAATAAAAATTCACAAGTTAATTTACTAGAACCATAAGGATTAATTGGATTTTTAACATCATCTTCAAAAATAGGTAATTTTTCAGGATTGCCATATACTGCTGCTGTTGAAGAAAAAATAATTTTTTTTATTTTATTTTCTTTCATTACTTCTAAAATATTTATTAATCCACCAACATTGTTTTTGTAATATTCTAAAGGTTTAGAAACTGATTCAGATACAATTATTTTTGCAGCAAAATGCATAATCACATCAGGTTTAATTTTCTTAACTGCTAAAGTTAATTTTTTATAATCTAATTGTGAACCTTGCATAAATTTAACAGATTTAGGTAAGGCCTTTTTTGTTCCTGTTGATAAATCATCAAAAACTAAAATTTGATTTTTTTTATTTTGTGCTAAAAGATGAGCTACATTTGATCCAATATAACCAGCACCACCAATAAGTAAATATTTCATATTGTATTTATTCCTTTAATCAATTTTATCGTTTAAATAATCTAATATCTCTTTTGTTCCGCTTAATACATCTTCATCAGATAAATTTTTAGTAATTTCATCTAGAGTTCTAAAATAATCTGATTTTTCAAGTAAATCGTTATGTAAATCATTGTTATCCAAAGAGGATTCGTCCTCTACTAATTGTGATTCACTTAAATTATCTATATCTCATGTTATATTTTCTTGAAAATCATTTAATAATTCTTGAGTAACATTTAAAGATTCATTGTAATCGTTAAAAGATTCTATTAATGGATTTTCGTCAATTTTAAATTCATTTAATTCAAAATCATTTTTATCATCAGAAACATTATTTAAATTAGATGGTAAAAAATCATTTTCTTTTTGAGTAACGTTTTTGATAATTTCTAATTTTTTGATTTCTGTTGGTTTAATATAATTTTTATATAAATAACTGTCGTTTTGAACTGAAGGAATAATTTCAATCACTTCATCATTAGTTGAATCATAATAAAATAAACCTATATTTTTAATGTCATCTTTTGGAAGTGGCAAATTAGTAATAATATCTTTCACTTCATCTAAAATTTTTTCATTAGTAACATAGATATAATAAAAATCCACAAAATTATTTGGTTTTTGATTTTGCAACAATTGATAAATAATTTTTTCAAAAAAAACAAGATCATTTGCAAACATGTAACCAATCAATATTTTTTTGTCTAGAAAATAACAAAGAATTTTAAATTTGATATCATCATTAACCTTATAATCTTCAAAAGATCACATGTTATTAGATGAATCATTAAAAATTGATTTAATTTTTTTATCCATAATTTTTTATATAAATCCTTTAATATTTTCAACAATATTCAAATTAATCATTTTGTTTAATAAGTAATTTAAATAATTGCTCAACAATTTTCATTGTCATTAATTTTCGATAAACACTGCGGACTACAGAATCATTAATTTCATGTTCAGATTCGCCCGAAGTTGCTAATCATTTGTCAACTTCACTTTTTTCAATTCTACCTTCATATTCATAAGCACGATCTATGATAACAATACAAAAATAATATAGACCCACTGGTTTATTTTCGGTGTTAGTTGGACCAGCAATTCCTGTTACACTTATGGAAATATCAGAATTAAAATTCTTTATTGCTCCTATTGCCATTTCTTTTGCAACTTCTGATGATATTACACCGTGTTCTCTAATAGTTGCATCTTTAACATTTAATAATTTTTTCTTCATCTCTGATGTATATGTAATAACTCCACCTTTATACACAGATGAAGCATTAGGAGCTCCAACTAATGTTGAAGCAATCATTCCACCAGTAACTGATTCTGCTGTTGATAATGTGTATTTATTTTTAATTAATTTATCAATTATAAAATCTTTATAATCCTTCATAATACTCAAAAATCTCTAATATTTAATAAATGAACATATAGATATATTTTATATTTATTTAGTTGTGTTTTTAGAATTTATTAATTTTGTTACTTTTTTAAAATAAATTCAACAAGAAATAATACTAAATAAAATAGCAATTCAATAAGGTAACATTTGGATTAATCAAAATCAAAGTTGCTTATCAATATTTAAATTATTATTAATGGAAAAAGTAAAAAAAAACAATGATAAAATACAACTCAACATTTGAAATATTGTTTTTAATTTTCCAAAAATGTTAGCAGAAATAATTATATTTTTATTCAATGCAAACATTCTAAATCCATCCATTAAAATATCTCGCACAATAAAAATAATTACTAAAGAAAAATGCACAATACCTTGAGCGGCAAAAGCAATTAACAATGAATTAATTAAAATTTTATCCGCAATAGGATCTCACATTTTTCCTCAATCAGATATTACATTTCATTTTCTTGCTAAATATCCATCAAGTCAATCTGAAATTGAAGAAATTATAAATAAAATTCCCGCAACAAAAAAACCTATAGAGATTTTTAAACTTATTTGTGAATTTATAAATAAAAAATTAAATTCATAAAAAATATTTGTTTGCAATGAAATTAATAAAATAATTGGTACAAATAAAATAATTCTAAATATTGTTAATAAATTTGGTATATTGGTTTTTTTCATGTAAGACTAAAAATCTAATTGACCGTGAACACGTGGGAATGGAATTGCATCACGAATATTATCAATTCCAGTTAAATACATAACTAATCGATCAAAACCTAATCCAAAACCACTAGAAGCATAATAACCATATTTTCTTAAATCTAAATATCATTGAATAGAAGAAATATCAATGTTTAACTCACGACAACGTTGCATTAACTTTTGGTAATTATCTTCACGTTGGCTACCGCCACATAATTCTCCAACACCCGGAACTAATAAATCAACTGCAGCAACAGTTATGCCATCATTATTTTGCTTCATGTAAAATGCTTTTGTTTCTTTTGGATAGTTAATTACAAAAACAGGACTATTAAAAACCTTTTCACAAATATATCTTTCATGTTCAGTTCCTAAATCCATTCCAAAATAAATGTTTTTATTTTCAAAATTAACACCTTTTGAAACAGCAATTTTTAAATGCTCAATTACTTCTTTATATTCAATTTTTGCAAAATCATTTGAAACAATAGATTTTAAATTAGAAATTAAATTTTTATTTATATTGTCATTACAATATTGCAATTCACTTTTAGCATAATTTGTTAAATAAAGAATTGAATGTTTAATCATTAATTCCATTATCTTAATTAGTTGATCTAATGATGTGAAAGCCATTTCTGGTTCTAACATTCAAAATTCTGATAAATGTCTATTTGTGTGTGATTTTTCAGCTCGAAACGTTGGACCAAAAGTAAATACTCTTTTATACACTTGAGCATATGCTTCAGCAGCCATTTGCCCTGTAACTGTTAGTAAAGCTTTTTTTCCAAAAAAATTATGTTCAAATGGGCTATCAACTTGAAAAAATTCACCCGCTCCTTCACTATCGTTTGATGTAATTATTGGAGAATGAATATATGTAAAATCATTATTTTTGAAAAATTCAAATATTGAATTGCTTAATTCGCTACGAATCTTCATAATGCTATAGAATTTATTTGTTCGGCCTCTAAGGTGAGCTATGGAACGTAAAAACTCATTACTATGATGCTTTTTTTGAATTGGATAATCTATATCTGATTTTTTTAATACTTGAATTTTTTCGGCACGAATTTCAAATGGTTGTTTAGCTTGAGGCGTTACAACAACAATCCCTTGTACTTTTATACTAGCACTCAAACTAAGATTTTTTAATTCGTCATAATTTTCAATATTTTCTTTTTTATAAACTATTTGAACATGTTCTAAAGTCGAACCATCATTTAAAGAAATAAAACCAATAGATCCACTTTCGCGATTGGCTCTAACTCATCCAACTAAATTAACTTGAATATTATTTAAATTTTGATACTCATTTCACAATACTTTGTTTGTATCAATAGTAGTTTTTTTATCATGATTTATATAATTTTTTTCCATAAAAAGATAATTTCCAACAATCTATTTGAGTTTTAATAAATATTTACAAATTTGTTATATGTTTTGTATAAATTATACTATATAAATTAACTTTGAAATATTTCTAATAATCATTAAAAACATACTAATTAATTTAAAAAGTATAATTAAATAAAAATTAAAAAATTAACTAAAATTACAATGAAAATAAAAGATGAAAAAGAAATTTACAAATGTGATTATAGAGAACAATGAATTTTTGATGATTTATATGTTCTAATTAATAATCAAATTAAAAATAATACATACATCATTAAAAATAAAAATGAAGCAATAATAATTGATCCTAGTTTCAATGGTAAAAAAGTTATTAAGTTTTTAAAAGACAATAAAATTCAACATATAGTAATTTTAATTACTCATGGTCATTTCGACCATGTTGGTCAAAGTGTTGAAGTCGCAGAACATTTCAATTGCAAAATTTATATTCATGAAAAAGATTTAGAATTAAAAACAAAATATCAAACTAAATATTTTGAGTTTTTAGATGAAAAAGATAATCTTTTTAAAAAATTTGTTAGTTTTAAAGCAAAAATGCCGAAATTACCATTAAAAAATTTTAATGTAAAAATTTTAGAAACACCTGGTCATACACCTGGAAGTGTGTGTTATTTAATAAATAACTATGTTTTTACAGGGGATTTTATATTTGATGTAGATATTGGAAGAACTGATTTTGAATATTCAGATAAGAAATTAATGACTCAAAGTTTAAAAAAGTTTATAAATAATTTTAAAAATAAAAATTTTTATATGTTTCCGGGTCATGAAGAATGAACAAAAATTGACGATTTAAAAATAATTAATCCTTTTGTTAAAAATTTTTTTAAATAGTTTTTTGTTTAAAAAAATTTTTGTGTTTTAAAATAGTCTTTTTTATTTCTGAAGAAGAAATCGATTTATAAACATTATCACTAAATAGAACTATTGTTTCTAAATCTGGATTTAATTCTTTATTTACTGAAGCATTATATAATTGCTGTTTCATGTCTCTAATATTGCGAACACCTGAAATTAAATATTTAGCTTTATATTTTTTAGCAGCATCAACAATATATTTTGATCACAAAATAACTTTTATATTTTTAAAATTTAAACTTTTAATAATTTTTTGTACTTCAATTTTTCGTTTGTGAAGTGATGTTTTTTGTTGTTTATCAATATTTATAGAAACACAAACTATTACTTCATCAAATAATTTTGATGCTTTTTCAATAATATGAATGTGCCCAATATGTATAGGATCAAAACTTCCTGGAAATAATGCAATTTTTTTTGACATTATTCTTTTAATTTTATTTGATTATAGGGCAATAAAACTGTTGTTTCTTTTCCCATAAAATCTACTAAAATTTTTGCTTCTTTTTTATTGTTATCAAGTTCTATTATTTGACCATCAATATTTTCATAATCTCCAACTAATATAGTAACTGTGTGACCAATTTTAAATTCAAAATTTTCATTAAAATTAATGTTATCGTTATTACTTAAAACTTTTTGTTCTGGCATTAATTTAGATGTTTCATTTAAATCTAAATTTTTAGAAATGGAATTTATTTCAGTTGTAGGATCTTCTATGGGTTTAATAATGATATCGCTAACATCTGTTATAGTTTGAATTTTAGTTTTTGGTTTATTATTCTCATTATCAAAACCTATCAACTTACCGTTTTCATCAAATTTATCAATAGGCACTTCAATAATAGCATTTGGTGTAACAATAGCTCTATATTCTGGGTCAGACGATTCACCAGATAATAACATTTCTTCATCAAAAGTAATTGGTATAGGTTTTGCACCTTTTCCAGATGAACCCACTAAACCACTAATATTTTGAGCATTACGAACAGCAAACCATGTATCGTCATTCATAATCATTTTTACATAAATGTATCCAGGAAACTTGTTACGATCTATTATTTTAACTTTTAGATATTTACCATCTCCTAAAAATTTTCAATAAATGTTTGCAGAATTGCGCATATTTCTAGGCGGTAATTTTTGGGGATTATTATCATCAAAAATTTCTTCTATAACTTCACGTCTCTTGATAGTTTTAGCATCTACAATATATTCATCAAAATGCATTGCTTGTACTTTTGCTTTTAAATTTTTGATAACAGTATCTTCATTGCCATTTATGCAAGTAGTAATAAATCACTGTATTGGAATATTTTTATTTTTTTTTGACATGTTTATAAATCTCTATTCTTTAACTATTTAAAATACCTAACGCAATAAAAATTTCTGTAACCCCAAAAAATAATGCTGTTAATATTAAAACTATCAATGCCACAATTAAAAAACTAGTTATTAAATATCTAGGTGATGGTCAAGAAATTCTTTTCGATTCTTTATTCATTCCATATCATCATTGTTTCATCACAAATTTAAATGAACGTCTTTCATGCTTGTGATATTGCAAATCATTTAATTTTGATTGTTCTTTATCTTTTTTTCTTTTTTCTTTGACACGTTCTTTTAACTCTTTATGAACTTTTATAACATCTGGATCTTCATATTCAGAAAGAGCAGTGTGTTTTAAACGAGAACGTTCATGAACACCAGAATTATCAATTTGTTCATCTTTGATATTATCATTTTTATTTGACATTAGCGAGACTCCTTGTGTAAGGTTTTTAAATTACACTTTGAACAATATTTTTTTAATTCAAGTCTTTGTGTTTTTAATTTTGATTTGGTTGTTGAATAGTTTCGTGAGTTACATTCTTCACAAATTAAAATTGATTTAGAACGCATATTGTTTTGTTAAATTTTGGTTTTAAAATAAAAAAACCCAATGCCAAGCAATGAGTTTGTAATTATTATAGCACATTTAAAACTTTTAAATAATGAAAATTACTTATCGTTAAAATGTTTATATATTGTCATCAAAAATCAAAAAAACCATTTTTGCTAAATGGTTTTTTGATTTCATTAAATTATTTGTTTACATTAATTGGTTTTTGTGTATTTTTAAAACTAGAAGGTTGTTTAGGTTCATTATTTATTGGAGCTTGTACTTGTGTGTTGTGTTTTAAGTTAGTTGGGGGTGCAACTTTTTTAACATTAGGATTTGTAGGTTTAGAAGCTTTTAACATTGTTGGACGTTTTTTAATGGAGTTATTTGATAATTTTTTAAACACCGCTCCAATGCTAACAGTTAAATTATCTATTTTTTTATTTGTATGAATAAACATTTCGCGAGTATTTTTATGTAACAAATTAGTTTTTCTATGCATTTTTTTCAAAGGCAATCCAATAGCTAAACCTAGCAATATGATTGAAGCAATAATTGAACCCAAAACAATTCCTAATAAACTATAATTAAATGATTGTTTTGCCAATTCTTCTTTTGAAACTAAAAGATTTATTTTGTCATGTTTAACATTATGTTGTATTAAAACATCTTTAACATCTTGATTATATACATCATATTGAACATTATCTGAAAGAGATTTTAAGGCATTGTTTTGAAGTATTAATTTTTCAGAGTAAATTATTACTTTAGATAAGTTGGGAGAATGATCTAGAAATGCATCATCTTCTATTGAATTAATATTATTAGGTATTGTAATAGTATCTTTTGTTTTACCTAAATCTGTTAACGCAACCATTTTCTCATTGACTATTACATACAAATCATTATTAGAAATAGCAATAGAATTTCTTTCAGCTCCTGAAACAATCAATTTGTCAACAAGTTCTTGTGAATCAACTAAAATTCTTTTTACTCCTTTGTATGTTTTTGAGTCACCACCAAATGATTCTATCTTCATATCTTTTGTAAATTTAAGAATTAGAGAATTACAATTAAGAAAAGCACTTGGGCCTATTTTTTTAAGATTTTTCGGAAAAGTAACGGTTTTCAAAATTTTACAATCTTCTAAAAATGATTCTGGTATTGTTGTCATACTATCTGGTAAAACAATTGATTCCAAACCCGAATTGTCAAAAACATTATTTGAATACTGAATATTAGAATTTGCTTGTAAGTATACATTTCGCAAATTTGTAGTATTGGAAAAAGCATATGATCCAATTTTTTCAATTGAACTAGGAAAGTTAACAAATGTTAAAGAACTGCAACCTTGAAAAGCATAGTCACCAATTTCTTTTAAATGAGTTACAAATAAATTTATACGTTTTAAATTAATACAACCTCTAAAAGCAAGTTTATCAATTTTTTCTATGTTCGGCGCTAAAATTACATTTTTTATAACTTTATTTCAATCAAAAACACTTTCGCCAATAATTTTAACATTTTCAGGAATACTTAATGTTTTTTGTTTTTTGCCTAAATCAGTTAAACCAGTAATTGTGTCTTTGCTATCATTAAATGTAAAAAATGAAGAATTATTTAATTGTGTTTTACTATAATCACTTTCTATTTTTAAAGGGTCAGAATTAATTTTATTTGAATCGTTTTTGTTAATTAAAGAATATTTAGTTGAATTATTTGATTGTTTAACTAAAACATTTGTTCCTATTGAAAAAACTGAAACAAATGATGCAATAAATAAAACAGGCAATAATTTTTTTAAAAATTTTGGCATTATTTTTCCTTTTTTAAATAAATTTAAAAAAACAAAAAACTTTTAAAAATAAAAAAGCAAACATACTTAATAATGAACTTATTACTTTTTTATTAAAAAACCAAATTTATAAACAAAATTTTATTTGTTTTTACTTATAAAACTCAATAAAAATGTATTTAAATTTACTTATATAAAATGATTATCAAATTTATTGAAAAAACAAATCTTTTAATTGTTTGCTTTTTTAGAATTTAAAGTTTTTTATTTAATTTATTTTTAATTCAAGTAATTTAATTAATTTAATACAAAGCATTTTTTCAACAAAACAATTTAAACTTTATGAATATATTTTAATTAACTTCATAAATTGGAATAATTATATCAATTAATACAAATTAAGCAAATTTTATAAGTTTATTTTTAAAATTAAAAAATATCCAATCAAAATAGCATCATTATTTTTTATATATTTAAAATTAACATTTAACTTGTTTATGTCGTGCCCACACACAATACACATTAAATTTTTACATTTAAACTTATATAAAGATTTGACTGAATCATATAAATAAGATACAAAACCATTTTTTAAATTGGATAATCCAGATTCAATAGCTGTTCTTGTATCATTACCTAGTAAATTTTTTTTTCTAAAATCAAATTGTATTTTATTAATTAAATATGTTCTAGAAAATAAACTTTCAACATTTATTTTTAATCCAGAAATAATACTCGCACCTTTAAAAACATTATTTATTAATAAAATTGCAACTGTTGCAGTTCCAAAAGAAAAACCTAAAACATTTTTTGCTTTATATGAACAATATGTTGCTAAAGCTAAAATATCATTGCCTACTTCTTTTTCTTTAATTTTTTTATCAAATTCAAAATTAAATTTTGTTTTTTTGTTTATTAAATACAATTTCAATTCATTTTTTTCAAAAGCATTAATAAAAAATAAATTTTTATCTAAAACAACACTACCTAAAATTCCATATCTTAAATGTTTATTATTAAAATAAGTTTTGATAATTTTTTTAACATAATTAGTAGATTTAATATTTTTTGTAAGTAAAGTTATTTTTTTTAAAATTTTTTTCTTATCATTTAAAATTGCTATTTTTGTATATGAATTGCCAACATCAATAACTAAAACATTTGATAATAAAGAATTCATAAATTAAATTTCAGTTAGTCCCGCACTAGGTTTATCTTTCTCTTTTACGGGTTTATCATCATTTGTTGTAAAATTAGATTTATTGTCATCCAAATTAATAATAACACTTTTATTATCTATTTTATCTTTATCTACAATTGTTCCTTTTTCACGTTGTAATAATTCAACATCTATTTTAAATCTAGCATATTTTATAAATGATAAGCTAATTAAGCTAAATAAAATAGTTATAGAAAAAATTATTCATAAGAAAATCATGACAATATTAGAAATCTCATTTTTTGCATCATCAAAATTAGTTGGTTTACCTATAAAATCCATTTTAATATTGTTTCCTAAATAAATAGCTATTGACACTAAAACAAATATTAGAATTAAATTAAAACAAAAAATTGAAATTCCAGATAAATAAAATTTTGTTCATTTTTTATTAAAATGAAATTTTTTATATGAATAATCTTTAAAAAAATATTTGATATCTAAATAATACAAAAAACCACTAATTAAAATGGAAATAAAAGGTGCTATTAATAAAAAATATAAATTAATTGAGTCCATAGCAATAGTGCCATCGTCTATGCTTGGGGGCATAACACGATCTATTATCAAATTTTTAACAGCAAAATTAATTCCTGTAAGTAAAACTAAAATAAAATTTGCTAAAACTATAGCATAATGAGTTCTTCAATCACGTTTCATAATTAAAATATTAAATTAAATAAATAAATTTTTGTATTTTTTAAACAAGAATTTTATCTAAAATAGCATTTACAATTTTTTTTAAATGTTTATCTGCATATTTATTAATTGTAATTAATGATTGATCAATCAATATTGCTTTATCTGTTTTATACGTATTTCATTCTGAAATAGCTTCCATAATAATTGCTTTAGAAACATTATCAAATTCTTCATAAGATCATTTAGATTTTAAATTGTCTTTAATTAAATTGTGATAATCATTTAAAGAATAAGCAAAATTTTCAATTATTTTTAATTGTCAATCGTTTAATCTATTGTATTTATCATATGTTTTAAAATTATTAATAATTACGTTAGGATCAGATTCTTCACTAATTAAGCAAGAAAAAATATATTCAAATACTGCAACTCTTTGTGCTCATATTTGTTTCATAAATTAATTATTCATATTGCAAATAACATTAATAGTTAATGCTTCAATTTTAAATTCATTATTCAAATAAGAAATTACACCTTTTTGAATTTGTTTATGAATTTCAAAATTTAACTTAACTTTAGATTTTAAATCTAAAAAAACATTAACTTGAAAATTTGTATTGTGTTGAAATTCTATAAATTCAACTGATGTCAACGTATAAGAATTATTTTTTTTTGAATTTAATATGAAATTAACAAAATTAAAAATTGCATTTTGTAAAGCAGAGTAAGTAATTTGAATTGAACCTTGGGGAGTTTTGGATATTTCTTTTATCAATTCGTTTTGTGAATTTGTTAACATATTACTTTTGACCTCTGCTAACATATATTCCTTCTTCAACATTGACCACAATTTTTTCGCCTGTAGTAATAAATTGCGGAACATCTAATTCATATCCAGTAACTAATTTAGCTTTTTTCATTGCATTTGTAACACTATTTCCTTGAACAGCATCTTCAGCATATTCTACTTCAATAGTAACTTGGTCAGGTAAAGTTAAACCAAGAATTTCTCCTTCATACGCAATCACGTTAACTTCAATACCTTCTGTAATAAAATTTTTTTCTCATTCTAATTTTTTAACAGGTATTGAAATTTGTTCATACGTATCATTATCCATAAAATTTAAATTGTCATTATCTCCATAGACAAAAGACATTTTCTTTTTATCGACTTGTGCCTGTTCAAGTTTCATACCTGTAAAAACTTCTATAGTGATAGCACCTGTCCGTAAATTTTTTACTTTGCATTTAACAATGCCCTCGCGCATTGCTGTTTTATTAAAAGAATTGCTAAGAACAAGATAAATTCCATTATTAAAAAAAATTGTATGACCTGAGCGCAAATCTTTTGCTGCAATAATATTAGCCATTAATTAATAACTCCTCTACGGTTTTATTTATAGTTTTATGCTTTTTATTAAATCAAACAAAATTATATTTTTTAGGATATTTAATTCACTTATGAATTTTTAAATACAAAATTCAGTTAAAAAATCAAGAAAAAACTGGTGGCAATCATGTATGTGATGGTCTTGTAGGCAAATGAATACGATGATTTTTTTCTTTTAAACGATCAATAAACCCAGGCAACAAACTATATATATAAACTACAATTCCAGCGTCATTCAAACACATATTTTTTAAAGTTTCACATCAAGCTTCAAATTTTGCATCATTTGTTCATGATGTTGTAGTAGAATTACCAGGTCTTGTTGAGAATCAAGTACCTAAAGATTCCCTAACATAGTATACACTTTTAGATTTTGAAACAGCTTGATGATAAAGTATACAATCTTGATATCACATATTTTCAAGTAAGTTATCTAAACTATAGAATAATTCATTTGAATAAAATTTACATAATGGTTGACTATGTGGGGTTCGCAATCTTTTTTTATTTAATATATTTCTTGATTTTCCAAAAAAAGGATTTAAAGTATAAGTTTTATCATTTTCTAAACAATCAAATGATGAAACAATCATGTCATTATTAATATGTGGTAATATTTTACTAAAAGCATCTTTGTGTAAATAGTCATCTGCATCTAAAATGGTAATTAATCTACCATGCACCAAATTATTATTTTTTACATAATTGATAACTGAACCTCAATTACCATTTGTTTTTTTATAAAAGAAAATATTAGAAGGAAAATGTTGTAAAAAACTTTGCATTACAATTTCAGTTCCATCTGTAGAACCATCATCAACAACAACAATTTCAATATTTTTAATATCTACATTTTGATTAATAATTGAGTTTAATGAAATAGGTAAATAATCTCGACAATTATATGTCGGAATTATTACAGAAATGTCATATTGTTTATTTTTCATTTCTTTAAACTTAACCTACTTTTTTCTACTTGTTAAACAAAAACAAGTGAATACTATTATATTACAAAATATTTTCTGAAAGTAATCCAAATTTTCTATTACTTATAGTAATAAATTTTTTAGTATTCCAATAAAAATAGAATTTTTTTAATAATTTAGTTAATTTTTTTACATTTTAAGCACATTTGTTTCAAAAAAATAAATAGTTTTTTTCTAAGATATGTTGTTCCATAAATTATTAACGTAACAACAATAGATGTTGGCAACAAAGATCAACCTCATCAATTTTTATTTATAGCTTCTCCTAAAATTAATGTTTCATTGTTGTTAATATACACATCTTGATTCAAAATTATTTTTAAAAACAAAATACCATATATCATTCTTGTAGATATTCCAACTAGCATAAATTGATCTGGAATATATTTTTGATTCTTTTCATTAAAAACATTCATTTTATTAACAAATGATGAAGGCATTTTATATGATTTATATTGAGCACATATATTTAAAAATAAATATGAAAGAATTATTATTGGTATTGTACAAATTCCTGCTCCCAAATAAAATACATTAAAATTGTTTGGTAAGTTTATATTTTTACCTAAGTCTTTAAGAACAAAATCTAATGTTGTTTCTATAGAAAAAAAAGATATAACTAAAATAATAAATATCGTCAATGCTATTTTTCAAGGAATTATTTTTGTGTACTTTCTAATATAAAAACCAAAAATAAACAAAAAAGAAATTTGAATTCAATTTGTAAACATATTTACATTTTGAAATCATGGAAGATTATTTCGAAATTGAGGGATAGAATTAAACAAACTACTTCACGTTGATAAAAAACAAGAAATAAAACCTAAAGCAAAAACAAAAATAGTACAATTCGAATATTTAATTTTATTCATAAAATTAAAAATGAATGGTGCTAACAAAATGAAAAAAAAGAATGTAACTACAAATGTGGTGCCCAATATATAAAAATTTTGTGTTGAAATTAAACTATATAGAAAAATAAATCCATATCAATTATTAGAATTATTAGATCATCCATAATTTATTTCATATAACAAATTATTAGAATTTTGGCTTTTATATAACTCTAAATTTCCAGTATTTTGAATTATTGCAAAAGATATCAAACCTACTATTATTATTAAAAATGCATAAAAGTAATATGACAAATAATATTCTTTAAAATTTTTAATTCAATTTTTTCATGATATGTGGTATTTTGTATAAAAATCATAACCAATTATAAAACCTGAAGTAGTTAATCCAATGTTTACACTGGGATATCAAAATAAATTTAAAAAAATTTTGAATGATTCACTATAGTTAGGAACAAATTGCAATAAAACTATACTAATTATTGATGATAGTGATAAATAAATTCTTGCAAAATTTAAAGCTTTTTTATTAGGATTTTCATGAGTTGATGAGTAAGAATCATATCAACTATGATTTTTAAAAAGCTTTAAACTCATAAATTTTCCTTAAAAATTATTTAATAACATGAATAATATAATTCAATTTTGTTTTCTTCAATTGTTCTATTGTGGAATGTACAGGGCATCTTTTTTGCGTATATTTAATAAAATTTGAAATTTCTTCAGTTGTATTATTTGCTTGGATATAATAATGAATTGTTATGTTTCTTATTCCATAATAGCCATCTAATGGTTCATCTTCATGAGTACTTTCAATTACAATTTTTGCATTTAATAATTTTATATTTTGCTTTTCTGCATAAGATTTCATTATTAACAAATGACATGAAGCTAGACTATTTAATCAAGCTGCAATAGGAGACATTCCCTTTAACTCCACATCATTTTTACGAATTATTTTGTGATCAATTGGAAATGAAAAATTATTTTCTGTATTTAAAGTGCTGCCATCTTCACATAAGAATGTTTCACTTTTATAATTATGAATTGACATTTTTTCTGTACCTTACATTGCTATCTAAGTAAAATATATTATTTATAATAACATAAATTTAGTTATTTTGAAAAATATATGTTTAACAATAATATGAAAAAAGAAATAAAACCTAATAAAAAAGGTTATTTAAAAGTTGATGATATTCATAAAATTTATTGAGAACAATGAGGTAATCCAAATGGTATACCTGTTGTTTATTTACATGGCGGACCAGGCGGTTCTTTTAGTTATAGTTCAACTAGGTTTTTTAATTTAAAAAAATACTGTGTTACTTTATTTGATCAAAGAGGTTGTGGAAAATCGCAACCAAAATTTTCTTTAAAAAATAACACAACACAAAATTTAATAGAAGATATTAATAAATTAAGAATTTTTCTAAAAATTGAAAAATGATTAGTTTTTGGTGGAAGTTGAGGCTCAACTTTGGGCCTAGCTTATGCAATAAAATATTTTAATAATGTAACAGGATTAATATTGAGAGGAATTTTTTTAGGAAGGCCTAAAGATTGAGATTGATTAATTGAATCTAATGGAATTGCTCAAATGTTTCCTGAAAAATATAATATGTTTATCAAAAATATTCCGCTAGAAAAACAAAAAAATATTAAAGAATGATATTACAAGAAATTAAATTCAAAAAATAAAAATGAACAAATTATTTTTGGAACTCAATGAAGCAAGTGAGAAACTAGTTTATTATTTTTTAATAAAGAAATTAATTTTACTTCTAATCCTAAAGATGATTATCAAATTGCATTAATGGAATGTCATTATGCTATTAATAACACTTTTTTTGATGATGAAAATTACATTTTAAATAATGTTCATTTAATAAAAAATAAACCATGTTGATTAATTCATGGCGAATTCGATTACATTTGTCCGCCATCAAATGCATATGAATTAAATAAAAAAATGAAAAACTCTAAACTTATATACGTAAAAAATTCTGGTCATAGTTCTAGTGAACCAAAAATTTTTAAAACTTTAAAAAAAGTTACAAACGAATTTGTTAATTTAATAAAAGTTTTTTAGATTTTATTAAAAACATTAATGTGCTAAATCAAAAGAAAAAGAAGATTGATAAAAAACCTCAAATCATTTTAAAATTGTAAACTTTTTTATCTAGTTTTTGATTTGGCAAAGTAAAAATCATAACAACATCAATTATATGAATAATAACTGCCAAAGCAATTAATAAAAAACCAATAATTTCAATTGATTTAATTTGATATGAAAATCCAAATCCCAAAAAGAAAGCCGAAACAATTAAAGAAATAATTGCAACAATTCATGAATATAAAATTGTTTTTCGTCTTTCAGCAATAGTTATGTTATTTTTTAAAATTTTCATTTAAATGACTTTCACATATTTTCTTTATTATTAATTATAAATTAAACATTATTAAATACTTAAATAATGTTTATAAAAATAAAAAATAACACGTTTGTACGCGTGTTATTTTTTTTAAATATTAATAATCTATTTTATAGTCGGACCTTTTGGAGGATAAGATTTATCAAATTTATTTGAGGGCGGTGCTTTGTAGGTTGGTTTAATATTGGAATTTGGTGTTGTAGGTTTCTTAATATTATCTACAGGCTTACTAAATTTAATTGATGAAGGTTTCATTTTACTAGATTTATTTTCCAATAAACTTGATTGTTGTTTATCAAGTTTTGTACTTAATTTTTTAAATACACTTCCTACTGCAACTGTTAAAGTATCTATTTGTTTGTGTGAAGTTTTAAATTGTCTTTCAACAGCTTTACGATTTTTTCGCATAGGTATACCAATTGCTAAACCTAAAATTATAATTAGAGCAACAGCAACAGTAATACCAATTATTAAATACATTATTGTGTTATCAGTCAAATTAGATGGAAACACATTGTTATAACTAAATATTGATCCATTTCCTTGTGAAGTATTACCGATTGTCAAAGCAACTTCTCCTTGTGGCATTACAGCAACAGTTTGAAATGAAATAGAATTTGCATTCACATTAAAACTATAAATTCTTAGTAAATATGTTGTGTTTGGATCTTTATTATCTATACGTTGAATAATCAAATTAAAATACTTATTTTGAAAACCATCGAAATCATTTACATACATATCATTCATATCACTTACTGTTGATGAATTTAAAACAGGATCATTAACAATTGTATTAGGTTCAACATATCAAACAATTGCTTCTACTGAAATAACAAATACATTTTCATAATTTGCTTCTCATGCATTAGCAGTATTTTTGGCAATTACATTAGACAAATCAGTTTTTTTAATCGTAAACCCTATCAAATTCAAATTGTTATATCTTATAAGTTCATTAATTGATATGTCATTTTCTGAAGTTTTAGTAACAACAAATGATGTTTGAATTGAACTATACAATCCATCTACACGTGGACTATTAACAAATAAGTTTTTTAATTGATCACTGTTATATGTTGAACTAATTGTTGATATAGAAAGATTTTTTTCAGTTTGTGTAAATTCAGAATCATCTTTTAATGGTTGATAGCCTAATTCTTTAGGAGAAAATGAGCTTATAACTTTACCTAAATTGTTAAGAGTAGTAGATTGAATAGAATATATTTGACTATCTGGTAAATCAGAATTAATATTTATTAAAAATCCATTTAATTTACCTTGACCTCCGGGATTTAAAATATAACTTGGTTCTAATAATGGAATGGTTGGAATATAGTAAATATAATTTACATTTTCTATTAATTGACGAGATAAAATATCAGTTGCTCAAGAATCAGAAACTATGTTATTTCAATTGAAAACAAATGAATATATATTTTTATTTGTAATTACACTCAAGATTTTAGTTTCATTATCATATGCAAATTTAATCATCGAATTATTCAAATTATAATAAGAATCTGTTAAAACCATTTGACCTTTTAAATCAATCGCTAAACCCATTTGATTAGTATTCGTTGTAAACACAAAAACATTATTAGTTAAATCTAAAAGTTTTAAATAAGGACTTTTAGCTCACAAACGTGATATTGTGCTACCCAAAAAAGGAATAACGTTATTATCTGCATAAGATATATATATGTTTGCACTATTATATTGAGTTGGATTTATAGAAAAATAGTCAAAACTATGGATTGTGTATGCATCAAAAGAATTATTTGTTGTTCAAACTTGACGTGCCAATAATGAATAGTATTTTTGTTCTAATTTATTGTAGTAAGTTCCAACAGTTGTCATTCAAATTGAATTACCTACTGCATAATTTCTATTAACAGATCAAAAACCATAACCTACTCAATTTTTAGAAATATCTGGTTTGAATAAAAATCATCCAGGAACAACATTCAATGATCCGTGTCCGGGACGTGTCATACCACCAGACATTATTGAAATATTATCATTAGTAGGTGGTGCTGAATCAGGTTTATAATCTAACATAAAAGCTAAAGACATAGCTGCTGGAATCGTCAATTGATCTTCATCGGGTGCTAAAGCTATTTCACCATTAGGTTTAAGGATACTATATGAACTTCTAGTTACACCATCTTCTACTAAATAAGGAGTTGTTTTATAAGTTGAAATAGCGCCTTTAATCATTGGAACTAATATTTCATCATAAAAATATTCTATGTACCCAATTGATGAAACTTGTGCATTGTGAATGTTATTGTAATAAGCATATAAATTTCCTAGAGAAGTGTCAGAACCAAGATATGAAGAAATTAATGCAAATTCATCTAAATCACCTGAGGTGTTTGCATATTTATATTGGAAAAGTTGACCATAAAATAAATATTGTAAATAACCAAAACTATTAAAAGTTGCATTAGAACCATAATTTGTTTGTTGAAGAAGATTACTTGCAAACAAACCTGATTTTGTAAAAAATTTTAAACCACCATTATATGTTGGTTCGTCATCAAAATTAGGGTATGGAAAATCATACATAGGGTCAGTTTGATTCGGAGTAATTATTCCATTTACTACATGCAATTTAAATATTTTTATAGAAGGTGCATCTACTAAATTAGCAGTCACAACTTCTGAATAATCTGTTTTAGTTGGATCATAACCTACATATACTTTATTTAAAGCTTGTGCAATATTATTTATTCCAGCTAAGACAAAAAATGTATTAATATCAGGTCCAGGAATTATATTAGTTGTGTAATTAAGTTGATAATCAGGTCCTTCTGGAATTGTTCAGATACTAATTATGTTGTAGTTTTTATCTACTGATGCAATACCATAAATAGTACCTGATGTTCCGGGTTGAGAAATTAAGACCAAATTATTTCCAGTTAAATTATTATTTTCATCATAAAGTTCTAAAGATTCAAAACCATTTATTGGGTTAGTTCTTATTTGAACATTTTCAAAATTTGTATCATCATTTTCAACATTAGTTACATCATTATTTTTAAACTGTGAAATTGAATTATTTAAAGAATTGTTTGTTGAAATACTACCTATAGCAGCACCAATTCCACCAATTAACATAGCCGAAAAACTTACAGCTGTTATAAACAAAGCTGATTTATTTTTTGTTTTAATATGTGCTTTATTTGAATTAATTAATCCCTTTTTATTTTTCATATAATTAACACTTCAAGAGTGTCATCCTTTTTTATTAACAAATTTAATTGCTTTAAATTTATTTCTCAATTAACTTTGTACAAAAAGTATATTCTTAATTAAAAGGCGATTGTTAAATATGCTTAATTATTTTTTAAGAAGGTATTGATTTTTTAAAGTTAGTTCCATATTTTTTAATTCATTTGTCAACAATTCAATTAATGTGTTTAATTCTTTTTTAGTTTTTTTACTAAGTTTTTCCAGAAAAGATTTTAATAACAAAACTTTATTATCATCTGTGTTTGAAACAATCAAAAATATTTCTAAATTTTCAGGTAAATCTTTTTTGCTAAATTTGTCAATAAGATTTAAACCAAATTTTTCTACTGCAATCATTGCTCTTACATCATTTTCACAATATTGACATAAATCTTCAGATAATTTTTTTCATTCTTTATCACTAATTGCTTCAAAATATCTTAAACTAGTTAAAGCTTGTGCTCTATCTCCGCGTTGAACATTTAAGGATTTATAACTTTTTGTTTTAGTTTCATCTAAAATTTTTTGTGGAATTAATTCCAAAACATTTTTAATACTATAATATCCATATAAATCTTTTAATCATATATGTCAAACTTGATTATTAATATTAAATCAGTTTGCTAAATCATATAAATTTGCAACTATAGCATCAATTTTTTTATTATATTCTTCATCTTGTAAATAATCTTTTAATTCAAGTAATCTACTTTTTTCAAAAGATGCATTATAAACAATATAGTCATATTCAAAAGCATTGTCAACATATAAACTATCAACTACTTTTTTAAAAAAAGATAAATTTATGTCCCTTGGGTCAACTATTAAATTTTGACATTCAAATTTATTGGTATTATCATTTTTTATTATTGAACATTGCGTAATAATTTGTGCATATGGAAATGAGTTATCTATAGCTCTAATAGATGGATTTATAGTCTCAAAATCAAAGTATATTTTTTTTTGTTTTAAATGAGGAAAATCAATCAAATCATTCAATAAATATTGAAGATTTTCATAACTATTAAAAGGGTAATTTAATATTTGAAATCATAAAGCTTCTTTTTTAGTTCAATTAAAATAATTTTCTTTTGATAATGAATTAGTATCTACATAAGTATAATCAATTTCGAATATCGAATCTTTAGTTTTATTTCTTCATAAATCAAAATTAAAAAAATTTAAATTGTTTTCCTTAAATTCATTTAAAAAAAATTTGTAAAAATTAATTAGCAAAGGTAAGAATTTTAAATTTAAAAAAAAATTTAAAGAAATTTGAGAATTATTTTTGTACTTATTTACAAATTGAAATGCTTTTTCAAAACTAATAACTTTTCCCGAATATAAAAAAATTTCATTATCTAGTCCTCAAACTTGTCTAACTTGCTTTTGATATGAAAATTTATCTCAATATGAATCGAATTTAGAAGTAAATGGTACAGCTAAATTATTTGAAATATTTGTACTATTAATTTCATTAATGATTTCTCAAAAATTATCAACTATATTTTTATATTCTTTTAAAAAATCTACATATTTTAAAGAAATTTTATTTAATTTATCTACATTAAGTAACATTTCAAAATCTAAAAATTTTTTGCCTTTAATAAGATTATTAATTTCAATAAAATTTTTATTTGAAAAATTAGAATTTAATTTTTTATCATCACTTTTATCATATCTTTTAGAACTTTTAGTTAATGAAACAAGATTTGTAACACTAAAAGAAATGTGTCCTTTTGGTTTACGTTCTTTAGCAAACAAAAACAAAGATGCGTTTTTTAATGGAATATTATGTTTGGTAATTTCTATTTGAAAATAAAAATTTAATAAATCTGATCTTTTTGTTCCTGTTGAACTTTTAGCAAAAAAGATTTCGTAATCTTTTTTAAAACTAACAATTGCAATTGGTTTAGCTATTGCATTATTATATATGAAAACAGGATTTAAAAATAATGTTGGTTCTTTAACTTTATCAATAAAATCTTTAATTTTTTTATATTTATTTTCTAAAGTAAATTTTTCTGTAGGAAACATTTCATCAAAGTCAACAACATTAAAAATATTTAAAGACTGTTTAGAGAAATTAATTAAGAAGTTAATTAATTTTTCATAAATAATTTTTCCTTCAATTATTTTAGGATTTGAGTTGCTTGATAATTTAATATCATTCGAATTTAAATATATATCTAAAGGATCAAATTCAATATATTCATCTAAATCTTGTTCAACATCAAATGTGATTGATTTGCCTTTATTATTTTTATTATATGAATTAAAAATACCCTCAATTTCATCGTTATTTAAGTATCAAAATGATGAAGGCCTATTAAAGTAATTAACAAAATCATTTTTTGAAACAAAATTTAATTTTTTAAATGACATTAAAAAAAATTATCTCCAATATTAAAAGGAAATTTACCATTATAATTTACAATATTTGTTTGCTTTTTTCCTGGAATTAAAAATTCAAAAACATGAACACAACTATTTGGATCATTTGATTGAATACATATATATTTTTTTTCTATTAAATTAATTGTTCCTGGTTTTGAGTCAAATTTATGTTGTCCTTCAAAAGCATTAAAGAATTTAAAAATTTTATTGTTTTTATAATAACTATATGTTCCGGGTTTTGGAGAAAAAGCTTTTATATGTTGAATAATTAGTTTGCCAGAAGAATTTCAATTGATTTTTTCTTGCTCTTTAGTTAAAACAGGAGCATAACTTTTTTTTGAATCATTTTGATCAATTCAAGTAATTTGATTTGAAATTATTTTGTTCAAACAATCAACTAAAATTTTAGGAGCTTGTTTGATGACTTCATTCATTAAATCACCTGCAGTTCAATTTTTATCTATATCAAAAACATTTTGAAAGCAACATGGTCCTGCATCCATTTCTTTAATTAATTTAATAATAGATATTCCAGTTTTGTTGTCATTATTTCAAATAGCATGTTGAATTGGGGCACCACCACGATATTTTGGTAATAATGATGGATGAACATTTATAATTCCATGTACAAATAAATCACGTATCTGTTTAGGCAAGAATTGCCCATATGCTACGCAAACACCAATATCTGGTTTTAATTTGTTTAAAAATTGACACATGTCAATTATTTTTTCAGGTTGCAAACAAATAATATTATTTTTTAAAGCAATATTTTTTACTTCAGAAAACAAATTATTTTTTTTTGCTTTCGGATTATCAGGTTGACATACGATAGCTAAAACTTCAAAATTTTTGTTGTTTAGTATTTCTAATAAACAATTTGAACTTAATGTTGTTGATCCAAAAAAAATGATTTTTGTAATCATAAATGTTTTAGTTAATATCTATAGTTCCTGGCGGAAGAAATCTATTCGTTTTTTCTAAATTTTTTGAATCATTTCTGTTTAAATCGTTATCTCTTGAAAAATCACTTGTTCCTGGAGGTAAAGCTTTTGTATCATGTTTTATTCGTTTTGAATCTGAATTACTATGTTCTCTTGTGCCGGGAGGCAATGATTTTGTATCACGTCTGTTTCTTCATGATCTAGTATCACTAGAATGTTCTCTTGTTCCTGGAGGTAATGATTTTGTGTCACGTCTATTTCTTCATGATCTAGTATCATTAGAATATTCTTGTGTTCCGGGAGGCAATGATTTTGTATCACGTCTGTTTCTTCATGATCTAGTATCACTAGAATGTTCTCTTGTTCCTGGAGGTAATGATTTTGTTGATCTATCCACACCATTTAAATTTGTAGTTCTTGAGTCACCACTAGAATTTTCATCAAATGAATTTTCATAATTGTAATCAACATAACGAGATTTTTTTGCATTTCTTTTTGCTTCTTTAGCAGCTTTTTGTTTTTTAATTTTTGCAATTCTAATATCTTCTCTTCTTTTTAATGGTTCAATTCATTTGAATTCTGTGTTGAAATCTTTTAATCCATTTATAACAATAACGCGTCTAGTTGGTGATTTTTTATCACCTGTCATTTTTTGAATAACTTCTGCTTCAAAAATTCTTGGTTTATCCATTTCTTGTGTTTTGGGATTTTTTGTTACAAAATAAATACAATAAAGTTCACGATTAGCTTCTTTGGTTCTAGATGCTTTATAACGTTTTATTGCTTTTTTATCTAAATTATTTTTTCTTATATATGCTTCAGTTTCAGCATTAAAAGCTTTACGAATTCTTTTTTCTTGTAATGGATTTGGACGTTTAGCAACAAAAGAATAAACAACCTCTTTTCCATTTTCATTGTTTTCAGCAAGAAATTTTTTGATTGTTTGTCAAACCTCATCCTTTTTAGCTTTTTTTGGTGTTCCATCAAATCCATTTGCAGCATTTTTCTTTTTACGTTTTGAAAAAAAGTAGATTACTGCTACAATTGGAATGATAAGAATTAATATTGAAAATAACGAACTTTGATTACCCATAAATTTTGTATATTCACTTCTCTTAAATTAGATAAAAAAATAAGTATTAGATAATTTTTATAATTAAATTAAAATATTTTTTTGTTATTATTATACACATAAATAATATTTATTTATTGGAGAATGTTTTAAACATAATATAGAAATAATGGCAAATATTAAATCAAATACTAAGACTTTAAAGAAGTCAACTAAAAAAAGAACTGTTCACAAAGGTGAAAAAACAACTCTTAAAAATCAAGTAAAACAAGCTAAAACTACAGCTGACAAAAAAACTGTATCAAAAGTTCAATCAACTGCTGATAAATTAGCTAAAAAAGGTACAATTTCTAAATCTAAAGCTAATCGTACTAAATCTAAAACTGCTAAAGTTGCAAACAAAAAGAAATAATTATTTTTTTGAGTTATCATATTGCACTATCTTGCACAAGATAGTGCAATTTTTATTTAACTAAATGAATTTCGCCACCCAATATTGTTCCAATTATTTTTATATTTTTTATTTTGTTTTTATTAGTTTTATTTATTTCATTTTCTAGTATTGTAAAATCCGCAAATTTATTTAAATCTATTGATCCTATATTTTTTTCTTGGTTTATTAGTTTTGCAGCATTTATAGTAACTGCTTTAATTGCATCATTAACATCAATAATTTGTTCAAATCCATAAACGTTATTATTATATGATTTGCGATTAACAGCTACTCATATTGCAAATAGTGGATCCGCAGGGGTTACAGGATCATCAGAATGAAATGCAAAAGTAACATCATTAATTAATGCTGATTTAGTTGGGTTCATTTCATGAATTAATACTGGACCTATAGTATATTTTGCATGTGCATCACCTCAATAATAGATATGATTAACAAAAAAATTGGAATAAATATTATTACTATGCATTCTAGCTAATTGATGATTTGTGACTAATTGATTATGTTCTATTGAATGATGAAATTTATTTGAATTATTAGGATGTAGTTTTTCAATTAAATCAATAACTTTTTCTATAGCTCCACTGCCATTTGCATGAATGTGAGAAGGAATATTAAAAAATTCAGCATCTTTAATAAATTTCATTAAATGTTCATCTGATAAATGCAAAGTGCCATTTTTATTTTCATTAGTTACATATTTTTGACCGGAAATTAAATTTGCAGTAAAACCTTGAATTGATCCATCTAAAATAATTTTTTGCCCCCCAATTCAAACATAATCATTGTTATTTTCAATCATCATTTTTTCAATGTTTGATCAACCACCATAATTTTGAATACTACCAAATCAAATATCTAAATGTACTCTTGTTAAAAGTAAATTGTTTTTTTGATTTTCTAGATAAGCTTCATATGAAAAAATTGGATCTAAGGATGGAAAACCTAGTCCTTTATCTGCGATTGTGGTAATACCTCTTTGCTGTGAAATTTTAGAAACTAATTTTGTAGCTTCAACAAACATATTTAAATTTGAATCAAAACTCATTGCACCAGATTTTATTGCAAATGACATCGCTTCAGGTTCTGAAACTATTCCTGTTAATTCTTTGTTTGAATCCTTTTGTAAATTAATACTATTGAATAAAGGATTATTTTTATCTAAATTTAAATAACCAGATATTTCTAAAGCTTTTGTGTTTAAACTCATTACATGACCAGATTGATGCAAAACACAAATTGGATTTTCAGTACTAATTTGATCTAATATTTTTCGATCTAATGTTTGATTATCATGCAATAGTGGATCGAAACCTCAAAAATTAATTCATTGATTAGGTTTAAGACTAAATTTATTAGCTTCAATATATCCTTTCATAACCTCAACTATTTCATTTATAGTTGTTAACCCTTTTAAAATTTTTTTATCTAAAACGTTTCGATCATAAAATCCTATATACAAGAAATTTAATAAATACAAACCAAGCATTTGCGGGTGCATATGAGGTTCAATAAAACCAGGATAAATGTAATTTTCTTTAAAAGATTTATCAATTTTAAATTTTAAATTTTGTGCAGTTAATTTCTTTTTTAATTCTGTTAAATTTCCATAACCTATAATTTTTTGTTTTTGAATAACTACCGCTTCAACACAATCATTTTGAGCATTCATTGTTATTATTTTTTTGGCAATTATTATTTTAATTTCTTCATTTTTTTTAATTTTTTTTAATAGTAATGTAATCATATTAATTCTTTCTTATTTGTGATTATTTTTATGTTCTAATTTAAAATTTCTATCTAATTCAATTTGACTAATTAATAAGTTATTTAAATATGCAGATCTATTTTTGTAAAAAGTTTTAAATTTTTGAAAATCAATTTCTTCTTTATTTTTAGATAATTTAAATTCTTCTTGTAAATAATTAATTTTATTCATGTAAAAGTTCATTTTTTCAGTTTTTTCATTTCATTTCTTATCATGTAATTTTTTGTATTCAAGAATTTTTTTATTTATTGAATAATTCAAATAATATTTTTGAATATTGCTTAATTTACTAGTATTTAATTTCGAAACTTTATCTAATAATTTTTTTAGTTTTTGTTCACTTAAATATTCATAATAATTGCTAATTTTAGGATCTATCTTAACAGATGATCAATAATTTAATTTTTTACTATATTTAGATATTTTTTCTTTTTCTTTATTAAGCAAATGTATTAATTTTTCATTCTTTAAATTATTTTCAGTTTTGATAAGTTCGTTGTAAGTTGAATTTAATTTATTTTTTTCACTTTTAATTAATACTCGTTTTCAATAAAAACTTTCTCAAGGATTTTTATAAAAAATACCAATGATTTTTTTAGTAAATCACAATTGAAAACCATATTTTTTATTTAATCTTTTTTGAAAAATAGTATTTTCATAATTTGCCAAACCATCAATTCCCATTTTATGCATAACACTTAATGATTTCAAAATCATCACAAAAGCTACTAACAAAGTTACGACACATATAATCCAAACTACTGATCATAATCCTGATATTTGATGACCTAAAAAATTATGAACATTCAATCAAGAATCATTATTTGGACCTAAACCAGTTTTGCCAACTATTGAACCGTTAATCAACAAAAATGAACCAAAACCTAAAAAATATGGAAAACTAACAATGCCTAAATGTTTTGTTTGTTCTTTTGAACCAAATAAATAACCACACATATATTGTGAAGAAGAAGTGAAAACATAAATGCCTAATCCCGCACATAATCCTCATACATAAGGTAAAATATTTGGCGCAAGAGGTGCAAATAACATTGATAAAGCTGCAATTAATTGCAACAACATTCCTAATGAAAAAGATTTTTGAATGCCAATTTTATCATTTAAGTAACCACCGAAAAAATTGCCAAATAAACAACCTACACCATATAAAATTGTCATTGTAGTTAAAACGTTTAAAGAATTGATCCTATTAAGTCCATTATTTAATTCTAGTAAACCATTTGTAACAGTTTGTTGCGCCTGAGTAATAATAGTTCCTATGCTTGCAGTTAAAAAGAAAAAACCTATTACAAAAAATTTATATCATATAGATTTTGCAGCTCTTATAGGAGTCACTGAATCTATAGATACTTTATTTGTGTTCGCCGCATCATTATTAACAATAACAACATCTTTATATTCATAAATAGGAATTGGATTTTTTACTATAACAAAGCACACTATAGATCCTGCAATTAATGAAATAAAACCAAATAACAAAAAAATAGCATAAGGAGTATTCAAAAATTGGTTACTCAATAATTCTTTAACAACCGGTGTTATTCAAATATTGCCAACAGCTCCTCCCATAAAAATTATTCCTAATGTAATTCCTTTTTTTGATTGTGGAAATCACTTGGAAACTAAATAATTTATACCTAGAGTCGAGAATATGATTGTCCCTATTTGTGTTGCCATGGATAATACAAGTAAAATTATTAATGTTATTGATATTGTACTTGTACTATTATCTAGTCCATTATTAGTTATCACTGATCCTAAACCAAAAAGCATAAAACCAATACTTGAAATACTTACTCCAAGAATCATAATTCATTTTGAATATTTACTTTTATTAATTCAATTTGCCAAAAAAGGTGAAACTAATGCTGCAACAATCATCCCTACAGAAATTATTAAATTTGCTAAAAAAGCACTATTATCAATTCACTTAATAAATAATATGGATGATAAAGTTGGCAAAAGATTTTGAACTATTGCGTATGGCAGCATTTGTAATAAAAAACCACCAATAATAATCAACGAAAGTCACAACTTTCGTTTTTTTATAGATTGTTTAGACAAAACTATTTGTTCACTTGATGATATTCTTGAAGGATCAAAAAATATTTTTTGTCCTATTTTTTCTTCGTAATTCATAACTTTTACTTAATTTAAGAAATTTAAAAAATTTAATTATTTAACTCAATATAAATTAATTGTAATCCTTAAATTAAATTTTAGTTAAAATTAATACTATTTTTTTATTGAAATAAAAACATCATCTAATAAATTAGTATCAGTTATTTCGCTAGGTGTTTCCATCATTAAGTCAATACCTTGGGCGTTTTTAGGAAAAGCGATTACATCTCTAATACTATCGCTTTTTGTTATTATCATCATAATCCTATCTAAACCTAATCCCATTCCACCATGATATGGAGCTCCATATTGATATGCATTTAATAGAAAACCAAATTTTTTTTCTATTTCTTCATCTGAAAGATTCAAAGATTTCATTATTTTTTGTTGATCAACTGGATTATGAATTCTAATTGCGCCACTACCTAACTCAAATCCATTAAGAACCAAATCATAAGAAGATGCCATCAAATTGGCTTTATTTTTTTCATTCAAATTATCTATTTTATCTTTTGGAGCAGTAAATAAATTGTGTGCAGATTCATAAGAATTTGTTTTATCATTTCATTCATACAATGGTCAATCAACTATTCATAAAAATGCATACTCATCTGGATTAGCTAATTTATATAAATCATTTAAAGTATTTCTGATTGCTCCAAGCGATTTTTGAACTACACTTAATTTTGAATGACCTACAAAAAATAATGTTCCTTTATGATTAAGTTTTGTAATGTTTTTAATAAAATCAAAATTAAAAAATTTGGATATTGAACCACTTAAAATATTTTCGTTCTCATAAGTTAATCATGCCAATCCGTTCGCAAAATTATCTTTTGCTATTTTTTCTAAATTTTTAATCTCTTTTGAATCAACCATTATATTTGGTAAATGAATTAAATTTATAAAACCGTTTTGTTCTACTATTGATTTAAAAACATTAAAATTAGAATTTTTAAAATGTGATGTTACATCTTGTAATCTTAAATCAAATCTAATATCAGGTTTATCAGAACCATAATTTTTCATTGCATCCAAATACGTCATTTTTAAAAAAGGTGTACTTAATTTAATATTTAATGTTTTTTCAAAAGCATAAACAAACATTTTTTCAATTAAATCCTGAATCATATTTTCATTAACAAACGACATTTCTAAATCAATTTGTGTATGTTCGGGTTGTCGATCTTTTCTACCATCCTCATCACGAAAACATCTTGCAATTTGAAAATATTTTTCAAACCCTGAAATCATTAATAATTGTTTATATATTTGCGGTGATTGAGGTAAAGCATAAAATTTATTTTTACCCAATCTAGTTGGAACAATATAATCTCTTGCACCTTCCGGTGTTTGTTTTGTAAAATTGGGCGTTTCTATTTCTATAAATTCTTGACTATCTAAAAAATTTCGTATATTTTGCAAAAATTTAAATCTTAATTTTAATTTTTCTTGCATTATAGGTCTTCTCAAATCTAAATATCTATATTGCAAGCGAATATCTTCTAATGCATCTGTTTTATCTTCAATTATTAAAGGAGTAACTTTTGATTCAGAAATGATTTCAAAATTTTTAATTTTAATTTCGTATTCGCCTAGATAAACATCTTTATTAGGATTACTACGTTTTTGAAATATTCCTTCAAAAATAACAACTGATTCTCTAGTTAATTTAATCAATTTATCGAATGTTTCTGAATTACTTTCATCAACAATTTGAATTGTTCCAGTACAATCTCATAAGTTAATAAAACACAAATTACCAAGTTTTCTAATTTTTTTAACTCATCCCGCAACACAAACTATTTGATTTATTAAATTTAAATCAACAAGATTTTTAATTTGAATTCGATTTTGAATTTTCATTATTTAATTTGTCCGTTCATCATTTAAGAAGATTATCTTGTTTTAATAATTCTTGTTTTTTATTAAACAAATCTTTAATTTGAATTTCCTTATTTTGATTTTCTTTTAAACCTATAATTCCTAAAAATCTATAATTTATTCTTTCTGCTAATTTAATTGCTTTTTTTATATCTTTTATTTTCGAAAAATAAATTAAGGGGCAGCCATTATTTTTTAAAATTTGACTATATTTTAATATTTCATTTTCAGGAACATTATCTAATCCAATAAGAACTATTTTGTTGCTTAAATTCATGCTAATTTGTTCTAATATTTGATCATTTAACATATTAGCACACCGATTAACACCGACTGCTAATCCTATAGCTTTCAAATCAATTCCTGTTAATTCTTCAACCAATTTATCGTACTGACCACCGCCAATAATGGTAATATCATTTTTTATATCGACAAATTCAAAAACTATATCTGTATAATAATCCAATCCTCTAACAAGATTGTCTGTAACTTTATAATTAATATTTAATAAATCTAACAATTTTAATGTTTCTTCAAATGATGCCTTTTCTTGACTTGATAAAAAATTATTAATTTTTGGCGCATTAATAACACAAGGTAATTTGCTATCAATTTTGTCATCTAAAATACGCAAAGGATTTGTGTCAATTCTTTCTTTTGATAATTCTGTTAATTCATGAACATAATCTTTAAAATAATTTTGCAAAGCTTTAATTCATTTAGTTCTAGTAGCAAAAGAGCCAATAAAATTTATTTTCAACTCTGTCTGATTTGCTAAATTTAATTTTTTAATAATTTCATTGCCATAACTAATTACATCAACAACATCATATTTAGAATTAGTGCCCACAATTTCAACATCAAATTGTTGGAATTCACGTTGTCTTTTATCTTGAGGTCTTTCATATCTAAACATAGAACCATACATAAAAATTTTTAATGGTAATGGTTCTGTTTTTAATAATTTATTTTCACCTAAACATCTTATTAATGAAGCTGTGCCTTCTGGGCGCAAAGCAATAGAACGATTTCCTCGATCTTTAAACTCATATAATTCTTTTTTAACAATATCTGAATTTTCATTGTTTCGTTTAAATAATTCTGAATGTTCAAAAGTGGGTATAATAATTTCTTCAAAACCATAGTTTTTTGCCAAATTTTTACAAGTGTCAATGACAAAATTGTATTGATTCAATTCTTTTTTAAATAAATCTTTTGTTCCTCTAGGTCTATTAATTTGCATATTTATAAAAATCTTTTGTATTTTGTGTTATATTTCTTAAATATAATAAAATATTTTATATTTATAATTTAAAAAAATAGTTCTTAAATAAATTATGATAGATTTTAAATTACAAACTAGTGCAATAAGTTTATTTGAATCACATATACCCAATGATCAAAATAAAATAAAAAATATTAAATTACTACAAAATTCATCAACTAATATTTCTTTTTTGATAACTAATAATAAAAATCAAAAATTTCAAGTTAGATTAGGCAACACCAAAATTGATAGACATAATGAATCTTTGATATTAAATTGTTTAAAAGATTATGCTGGTTTTATATATTACAATCCCAAAAATGGAAATGCAATTAAAACATGATTTGAAGGTAATAATCCATCAATTAAAATATGTAGAACTCCATTGTTTATCCAAGCTTTTTCTAAAGAATTAAAAGCAATTCATAAAATTCCTATAGACAAACAAATATTTAATAGAGATTATTTTGTATTTGAAAAAATAAGTGATTTTAATGGTTTAAAAAATCAATTAAAAAAATATCATGAAATAATCCTTAAGTACAAGAAAATGCCTCAAGTTATATCTCACAATGATTTAAGACCTGCCAATTTGGTTTGAAGCAACAAAAAAGTTAAATTTATTGATTTTGAATGAGCAACTTTAAATAATGAATATTGGGATCTATGTAATTTCTTAAGAGAAATTGAATATCCAATAAATAAATTGAAATCTTTATTAAAAAAATATTTTTCAAATTTAGATTATGAAGTTGTTAAAGAATTTTTATTTGCTTGTACTTTTTTTGCATATCAATGAACATTTTTTGCAGAACAAACTAAAGAAATTATCACATATAGAAAAAACGCAAAAAGATTAATGACTGAATACTTTCAATTAATTCAAAAAAAGTAATTTAATAAATTTACGAAATTCTTTGGAATATTTTTTTATTATTTTTTTATATTCAGCATCATTATTAGGTGATAAAACATAATCAGATCCAAATTTAACTGAAATAATTGGAATTTTATATAAAAAAGCAGTGTGCATTATACTAGCTAATTCCATATCTATAACTTTTATTCCAGATTTCACTAAATTCAAAAATTTAATATTTTTTTTAGTAATAAACTTATCACCTGATGCAATATTTGCTTCATAAAATTTTATTTTGTTTTTCAATAAAACGTTTTTAATGTTTTCTAATAAAAACATGTTTGTTTGAAAAGAAGATGGAGTATTTGGTAATTGATTGTTTTCGTAATTAAATATTGTTAAATCAACATCATAATATTTAGAATAATTAATCAATATGGGTGATAATAATTTAATAGATTTATCAATAACCCCCACAACTCCAATATTAATTAAAATATCTATCTTATATTTAACAATTAAATGAGTGCTAGCTATTGAAGCGTTTGTTTTTCCAACACTAGAAATAAAAATATATATTTTGTTAGTTTTATGATTTAATAAATTAATTTCTTTTGATAATTCAAAATAAAATAATTTTCTTTTCACTTCATTTAAAATTATTTTTGATCTACTAAATTTAGATAAGAAATCAATAAGAGATTTTGCTTCTTCTTCAAGTGCAAAAATAAATCCAAAATTATAAATTTGTTTCTCAATCATTGTCTTTTTTATTTAGCTTTTCTTCAGCAGTTCTTAATTTGCTTTTATTGCGAGAACTAACTGTTGCTCTTTCACTCATAGCTTTACTTGAATAAACATTTTTAGAATAAAAATTATTTTTTTTATTTTTTGAATTGTGTTTATTTCTAGCTTGTATTGCATAAGAAGGATGAGAATTCAAAATTTCTTTTGTAATATTTTTTGGTAAATTTACATCTTTAAAATTAAATTTCAAAATTTCAATTTGATCTTGCAATTCTTTTAAAATTGAATTTGTGTTTTCTATTTCCAAAAATGATGAAAATGTAACACATTCACCTTTTTGATTAGCTCTTCCAGTTCTTCCCATTCGATGAATATATGTATCAACATTTGTAGGAACATCAAAATTTATAACCAACCCAACATTATCTACATGAATTCCGCGAGCAGCTAAATCTGTCCCTATCAAAACATTACAAATGCCATTTTTAAAATCATTAATAATTTTAGATCTAACATATTGTGGTTTATCACCATGAATAGATTTTGCTCTAATTCCAGATTCATTTAAAAAATAGGAAATAAAATTAGCGCGAGTTTTTTTATTACAAAAAACCATTATAGATTTATTTAAATTTTTGGTTATAAGAAATAAAAGTAATTGTAATTTTTCTTGATTATTAACATAATACAATTTTTGATAAATTATATTAGGAATTTTTACCTTTAAGTCAGCATCAATAAAACTAGGATCTTTTACTAATTGATAAACTAATTCTTGAATTTTTTTTGGAATTGTTGCTGAAAAAAAAGAAATTTGTGAATCTGTTGGCATTTTTTTATAGATAAAACTTATATCTTTGTAAAATCCCATATCCAACATCATATCAACTTCATCAAGAATGAAATGTTGAATATTCGAACAATCAAATTTATCCTGTTCTATCAAATCTTTTAATCGTCCTGGTGTTGCAACTACAACATCAACACCTTCATTTAATTTATTAATTTGATATTTTTCTTTTACTCCACCTATTACTAAACAACTTTTTAAATTAGTTTTTTTAGATAATCATTGAAATGTTTTGTCTATTTGATCAGATAATTCTCTTGTGGGACTTAAAATAATAACTCGTGGTTTATTTTCGTGATTATTTTTAATATGTTCTAAAGTAGGCAAAATAAAAGCAACTGTTTTGCCTGAGCCTGTTGGAGCTTTAACAACAACATTCTTTTTTTTTAAAATTTCAGGTATTGCTTCAATTTGAACAATAGATGGAAAAATAATTTTATTTTTTTGTAATTCCGAAATAAAAGTATCACTAATTCCTAATTCTTTAAATGTGATATTTTTCATAAATAACCTAATAGATTTAATGTTAAAAAATTATAGCATTTCATAAATTAATATTTATTTAATACTTTTTAGAATAACATTTTCTTCACAAAAAATAACATGTTGATAAAGAATTTAATTTGATTGTATTTTCATTAAATATAATTTTTTCAAGTTCTTTTTCATTCATTCATTTGTTTTCAGCTAAACTTTCAAAATAAGAACCATCTGTTAATGGTTCAACCTGTTTTAATCCAGTAACATCAAAAATCATATGATAAATTTGTTCATTCATTTGCGTGGTTGCAACCATTTTACTTGAAGCAATTAAATTCTTTTTAGATAACAAAATGCCGCCTTCTTCATAAACTTCTCTAATTGCACATGTTATTGGATTTTCATTATTTTCAAAAGATCCTGTGATTGGACAAGCATACATATCGTATTCATGTTTTTTTTCAGCAATTTGTGGCATAATTTGAAAATGTACTAAAAATTCAGTTAATTGTTTTTTAATTGAATTTTTTCTAAAACACAATACAGCAATACTATTTACACCTTTGCGTTGAGCATAATAAAAATTCGAATGACTTTTGTATAAATCTAAATAAGGAGTATGCAACAAAAGTTTAGATTTATTATTTTTTGACATTATTTTTGTTTAATCTTTCTTCGTAACGTTGTAAATGTTTTTTTAAATATTTTGCTGTATATGAATTGCTAGATTTGGAAGCTATTATTTCTTTTGGTGAACCTTGAACAATAATTTGTCCACCTTGATCGCCGCCATCTGGACCTAAATCTATAATATGATCAGCCACTTGAATTAAATCTAAATTATGTTCTATAACAATAACTGTATCTCCGTTATCAACAATTCTATTTAAAACATTTATCAATTTTTTAATATCATGTGAATGCAATCCAGTAGTTGGTTCATCTAACACATATAATGTTTTTCCATTAGATTTTCTTTGTAAATATTTAGCTAGTTTAATACGTTGAGCTTCGCCGCCAGAAAGTGAAACTGCATTAGCACCCAATTCAATATAATCTAAGCCAACATCATACATTAATTGTAATTTACGATGAATATTTGGATAATTTTTAAAAAACTCTAATGCCTCAATTACAGTCATTTTTAAAACATCATAAATTGATTTACCTTTGTATTTGATATCAAGAGTAGCTTCATTGTATTTTTTTCCTTGACATTCTTCACATTTCACATATACATCAGGTAAAAAATGCATTTCAATTTTAATTAATCCATCTCCTGAACAACGTTCACATCTACCACCTTTAACATTAAATGAAAAACGACTACGATCATATCCGCGCGCTTTTGCTTCAGGTAACATTGCAAAAACATCTCTAATATCATCAAAAACAGAAATATAAGTTGCGGGGTTAGAACGTGGAGTTCTACCAATTGGATCTTGTGACACAACAATTAATTTATCTATTACATGTGCCCCTTTAATAAGTTCAAATGGAGCGGGATTTACAAATTTTTTAAAAACTTGCTTTTCAATTCCTTTAACTAAAGTTTGATTAACTAAAGTTGATTTTCCGCTACCTGAAACACCTGTTACAGCTATAAATTTATTTAAAGGAAAAACAACATCTATATTTTTTAAATTATTACCTTTTGCGCCCTTTATTGTTATTTTGTTATTTGTAGATGATCTTGTTTTTTTGGGTATAGGAATGTATTCTTTTCCACTTAAATATAAACCCGTAATAGAATTTTTATTTTTGCAAACTTCTTCAGGCGTTCCTTGTGCCATAACTTTCCCACCATGAACACCAGCACCAGGACCAATATCAATTAAATAATCTGCTGCCATCATTGTATCTTCATCATGTTCAACAACAATTAAAGTATTTCCTAAATCACGCATAGTTTTCAATGTGTCTAGCAAACGATCATTATCTTTTTGATGTAAACCTATTGATGGTTCATCTAAAACATACAAAACTCCTGTTAGTTTAGAACCAATTTGAGTGGCTAATCTAATTCGTTGACTTTCACCACCTGATAAAGTTGATGCACTTCTAGATAAAGATAAATATTCTAATCCAACATTTTGCAAAAATGAAAGACGATCGATAATATCTTTTAAAGCTAATTTAGCAATTCGCATTTCTTCATCAGTAAAATTTAAATTTAATAAAAAATTAATTGCTTGACCAATTGAAAAACTTGTAAATTCAATAATATCTATTTTGTTGATTTTTACACATAAAGCTTCATTAGATAATCTTTTGCCTTTGCAAGTTTTGCAAATTGTTTCTGACAAATATTTTGAATAATATTCACGCGCTAATTCATTACTTGTTTCTAAGTGACGTCTTTTGATTAATTCAGCTATTCCTTCCACATGTTCAAATTTTTCACGAATATTGCCTGATGATGAAACAGTTCTAATTGCAATAGGTTCATCAGACCCATTTAAAATATATTTAATTTGTTTATTAGTTAATGAAGAAATTGGTTTATTAATAGGAATATCGTAGAATTTCAACATTTCACGAAAAACTTGTCAATCTAATGAAGTTGTATTTACAGTATTTTTAAAAAAGTCAATGCCGCCGTCTGCAATTGATAATGATGGGTCAGGCATTAAACGTTCTGGATCTGGTTCATAAGTAAAACCTAAACCTTTACAATAGTTACATGCACCTATTGGTGAATTAAATGAAAATAATCTTGGTTCTAATTCAGGCATGCTAAAACCACATTTATCGCATAAATGATTTTGATTAAAATATTCTATTTTGTCATCATATAAAACATTTAATTGACCTTGACTTAAATTTAAAGCTATTTCAATCGAATCAGTTAACCGATTTTTAGTTTGATTATCATAATTTAAAACAATTCTATCAACAATTACATCAATTGAATGCTTAATATTTTTATCAAGAGTAATAGATTCATCTAAAGAATAAATATTTTTATCTACATAAACTCTTAAAAAACCTTTTTGTTTTAATTTCTCAAATTCATTTTTGAAAGTGCCTTTTTGTTCTTTAATAATTGGCGCTAAAATTTGCAATTTAGTTTCTGCTGGTAAACTAAATATTTTATCTAGAATTTGTTTGATAGTTTGGATTTTAATTAAACCATGTCCATTAGGACAATATGGTTTGCCTAAACGTGCTCATAATACTCTTAAATAATCATATATTTCAGTAACAGTTCCCACAGTTGAACGAGGATTGTGAGAAGTGGATTTTTGATCTATAGAAATAGAAGGAGATAAACCATCAATTGAATCTACATCTGGTTTTTCATTTCCACCTAAAAACATTCTAGCATAAGAAGAAAGAGATTCTAAATAGCGTCTTTGGCCTTCTGCATAAATAGTGTCAAAAGCTAAAGAAGATTTACCTGAACCTGATAAACCTGTAATTACAACAAATTTGTTTTTTGGAATATCTATATCAATATTTTTTAAATTATTTTCTCTAGCTCCACGAACAACAATATAGTCATTTTTTAAATTTTTTTTCATAAATAGTTCTTAAATTTATATCAATCTTTGCATAGCTAAATCTTTTGATAATTTTGATTCGTTATCTAAAAAAATTAATGCAAATTTTTGTTTATTTTGCTGCTTCAACAATAATCCTTTTATTGTATTATATTCATGTAAATTGTTTGTTGTTATATTTGAAATAATAACTAAATTAGGATCATACAAAAACTCTTTAATCAAGTATAATTTGAAAAAATCTAAATTGTCTATTTTTTTGTAATCTCCGTAAGTAATTAAAAATTTCATTTCAAAAGATTTAAGCATTGAATTTAATTGCTTTGTAGCATAATATTTATATAAAATTTTTTTTGCTTGATAATTAGTGCACAAAATTTTTTGATATTTTAATGAATTAATTAAACGATAACACATATTTAATATGTGAAGATTTGAAATTATTAATTTATAAATGCTATTAGAATCTAAATAATCATTGTTTTTTAATTTTTGTTTTTTAGCTGCAAAATTTACTATATTAATTTTTTTAATTAAATTTTTACCTACTTTTTCAAATTGATTTAACAATTTTCTACCATTATTTATTGTTATTAATTGTTCAACATATTTAGCTCTTCAATTGTATTTATAATTATGTTTATAAATGTTAATATTTTTGTTAATTCTTCTTTTACTAGATTTTAATAAATTTAATTTTTTATTTAATTCTTCTTTATTTAAATTTTTAAAATTTTCATTTCAAGCATATTTTTCATATGTATTTGTAGAAATTTCAAAATGTTTTTTTAATAATTGACAAAAATTATGTAATTCTGAATCTAATTTATTTTGCAATAACCATCTATTCAATTTGATTAAATAATCTTTTTCATATAGTGCAAAATCAACTAACTGTTCTTTTTCATTTTGAAAAAAATCAAAAATTCTATTTTTGTAATGGTTAAAATATTTAACAATTAATAAATTTAATGATAAAGCTCATGAATATAAGCTGTTTTTTCATTCAGAATTATGTAAAAAATTACCTAAATCTCTAAAATCTTTTAATAAATTACTAAAACCAAAAATTTGAGCTTTAACAAAAAAGAAATTATTTCTTGATTTTGTTTTTCCTTGTATAAAAGAATATTGATGAATGAAATGTTTTAACAAATTTACATATTCTTTATATATTAAAGATAATCCTTGTTTAAAAAAAATACTATTTTCAAATCTAACAAATTCAAAATTTTTATTGTTAAATATTTTACAATGTTTTAAATAGCTTTTATTTTTTTGAACTTGATAATCTAAATATGCTTGATTTTGGATCATCATGGCATGTTTTTTAGAATTTTGTAAATACAAATTTAATATTAATGAATGAATATTTATTGATTGATAAAAAACATGTTTTTTATTTTTAATTCAAAGTTTTGAATAAATATTATGTGAATATGGATCTTTATTAGATAGTTCATCCATTTTTAAATCATTACTAATTCGATCATAATAATTTGAAATTAATTTCTTAATTTCTGAAATTGCATTACTTGTTTCTTCACAATTTAGATATATTAATTTTTGTAATCTTTTTGAAAAAGCTAATAAATCAATTGTTTTATATTTATTTAATTTATAAAAAGCATTTATAGATTTATTTTTTAATGTAAAAAAACATTTAAAATATAAATAAATTAAATCAATTAATAACCCTTTTCTTCAATTTCTAATTATTTTTTTTGATAAATTGATTTTTTTAAAATTGTTTTTTTTATTTTCAATTTTAATTTTTAAAATTTTTTTTAAAAAATTATATAAATGAAAATTTTTGTAACCGTTTTTTATATCATATTTAGTTGCAGTTATATTAGATTTAACAAAATTTAATTCATCCATTAGAAAATATTCATTAGTTTTAATGGGAGATTGAAATTTACTTTCAATAACCTTAGAAATATTAATTCAAAATTTTGATAAATTATCATTTGATACTAAAGGAGAATTTTGAAAATCATTAATTTCATTAAATAAAGAATTTAAATATTTTTCATTGACTTCTTTATTATTAAAAATCTTTGAATTCAAAGATTTAAACTCTTTTAAAAAAAGTTTAATTCATTTATTTGAATAATTAGATACTTCATTTACAAGAGAATTGATAATATTTATTTTTTGAAAAAAAGTGGGACGAGAAATTTTACTTATAAATTCACTTTGATGTTTTTTAACATATTTAAGTGAAGAATTATTTAAATCTTTTAAAATTAAGTGGTTATCTCGATTTTTAAATTTTAAAAAATATGTATCATCTATAACACGGATATAATTAAAAAATTTTTTATTATGATTTGTAATCTTATTACTATAAATCCAAAAATTATTAAAATTTATAGCTCCATAAAACCGTTCTGATTTTTCTCATAAATTTTTTGATATATATGTTCAAGTAATTTTGGACGTAGGGTTATCAATATATTTTCTTGAATAACTACTAAATTTTAGATACAAGGTGCTATTCACCAATGATTCATCATAATTTTTTGCTATTTTTCATATAGCAAAAGATAAATGATGTAATTCACAAATTGTGTTTTCTTTAGGTAATAAAAAAATATTTTCAAAATTTAACATTATTCAAACTAAATAGGTTGACTATTATTCCTCTTAAGACTATCTAATATTTTGGATAATTCTGTAGAATTTATGTAACAAGTTAAACCTCTATTTATTATAGAATGTGGTGGATTGTTATCAAACATTACAAAATCTCCATTTCCATACATTTTAGATAAGTAATTTTTGTATAGTGGAATATTTTTTTCTGAATCTGATAATAATTTAAAACCAAATCCTAAACTAAATTTTATATTTAGAATATCTTCATTAATATCATCTGAAGCTATAATCAAATAACAATTTAAAGTTTTTGCATGATTGTTTAAAGTATTAATAAATTTAAATAAATATTCTTTGTTTTCATTAGCAAGATCTTGAATATCATTTAATACAATGACTAAAGGTTTAATCAATTTATTAGATGTATTCAATTCATTGTATTCACTAATACTCTCAACATTATTATCTTTAATTAACTTAATTCGATATTTTAATTCATATAAAATTTTATCAAATAATATAAAAGCATCATTTACATTATTAGGAATAGAAGACATTAAATGCGGTTCATTTTCAAATTTTGATAAATGACTTGATTTTGTATCTATTATTGATAGCATCAAATCTGTTGTAGAATAATTTGTAATCAAAGAAAGCACTAAATTTGATAATAGCATTCCTTTGCCCGAACCAACAGAACCTAAAATTAAAATAGTGTGATACTTATATAAACTAATTAATAAATTTTTATTTGATTCATCAACTCCAATAGCACACTCTAATTTTTTATCATAAGTGTCAATATCTTTGCAAACATCCACAAAATGAATTTTATTTACGAACGGTGTTGGAAATTGAAAATCTAACTCGTTTTCATTTTTTAAATAAACATCTAATTTATTAACATTTATTGATTTTTGAATTGTAATTTTGTGTTTAGCTAAAGTATTAATATCATCTTGGTTTTCTAATTGTCATTCTAAAACAATAAAACTTGGTTTTACATGATATTTTATTGGTTTTGCAGGTATTGATAATTTCAAAAATAAATCTGCTAAATTAAGCATAGCTGTTTTTGCAAATTCATAATTTTTTTCAAAATTATTTTCAGATTTTCCAAGAATTTCATCGTAAAAACTAAAAGATTTTTTAGATAATAATTTAACACTAAAAGGTTGTGTACTAGAAACTGTATTATATGACATAGTGTTATCTATTGGACCAGAAATCTTATTAGGAATAATTATTTCATTTTTATAAAATTTTTTAAACGTTAAATTGTAATCATCTGATTTAATATTAGTTTCTGTTAAATTTTTATTTGGCTGAATATCTGTTTTTGAGAAATCATCTAATTTGTTTTTATTGTAAAAGCCACCTAGTCAAATGATACATTTCTTACGAAGATTTTCAATTTTTTTAACCTTTAATTTAACGCATATAATTAAAATTAAAAAAATGATCAATATTGCCAAAATTACAAATAATATTAAAGAAGGTATTGCTGAATTTAGTGAAAAAAATATTGTTCATCACAAACCACCATTTATAAAAATGGGCGTTTCTCAAAATCAGTTTCCTTTAATTCAAACATTAGCAATTCATTTATCAAAATATAAATTAAAAAACTGATCAATAGTCATTGATGAATTTCATGTTTGAAAAAAATTAACAATTCCAAATACTAAAGAAAAAATTGACATTAATAAGAAAAAGAAAAGAATAAATCTTTTGTTTGCAAACAAACGTCAAAATTTTTTTTTATAAATTAATAAAAAAATTCCTATTGATATTAATAAAACATATGCAAAGTATTTAGCTGTTCCAAACAAAAACAAATCAAATATAACACCATCAAGAAATTCCCCAAAATATGGAATTCTTAGAAAAGACAAAATTGAAACAATAATAATTAAAATACCAATAATTAAACGACAAACTAAATTTTTAATATTTTTATTTGTTTCTAAAGTTGTTAATCATTCAATATTTAATTTATTTTTTAAGCTTTGATTATTATTTTCAACTTGCATTAGTTAACACCTTAATAAATATTTAACTAATATTATAAATCAATAACTGTTGGCAATACAATTGGTCTTTTATCAAGATTTTTTTCAAAAATTTTTGTTACTGTTTTTTTCAAAATTAATTTAAAATCCCGCATTTCGCTAACTGAAATATTTTTTTCTTTTTGATTTGTTTTAACATCTTGTAAATTTTTAAATAAATTATTTACTTGTTCATCAATTTTAGTTTTAATAACATTCAATTTATCTTCTTCATCTGAAATTCCATAAAGTTCACATTTTATTGTAGGTTTAAACTTATGATTTTTTTGATCATAAAAAACCAAAACAATAGCTACACCATTTTCGGCCATTTGTTCGCGTTCAAATAATATGCTTGCATCAATATCTTGAATTCCAGAAGAATCAACATAACGAGATTCTAAGGATATTTCAGAAATATCTTTTTGAAGTGTACCATCAACAAATTTTAGTACTTCACCATTATATAAAATTTTGATTTGTTCACTTGTAAAACCAACATGTTTAGCAATTGTTGCATAATTAACAAAATCTTTATACAAACCACTTATGGGCATAACATATTTTGGTTTTAATAAATTCAATAAATATTTATGATCTTCATTTGAAGCTTGCATTGGTAAAACATCATTTGTTAATTTTATGTAATCAACATCATTTCTTGCAATATCATCTAAAATTTTAGCTTCAACACCTTCATAACCAGCTACTCTTGGGGTTATCAATACAAAAGTATCTTTGTCATTAAAATGAATTTTTTCATCTTCACCGTTTGCTATTTTACTTAATCTTGAATATAAACGATGGGGATTAGAGGCAATGCAAATAAGCGCATTATTTGTTTTATCAATTTCAGATATTGGCAAAGTAACTAAATTACGATTGTTAAATATCTTGTTTCTAACAATTGTTGAAAAAATATTAATAAAAGTATGAGAATAAATAATTAATGGTCTAGATTTTTGTTTAGCCAATTGGGCAACAGTTAAAATAGTATAAGCATTTGAATCATAACAAGAAACAAAAATTCTACCATCGGGATTTGCATTATTAATAATTTGGTCTAAAATTTCTTTTGACTTATGCTTTGGTGATGTAAAACCTGAATTCTTATTTACATAACCTATACCCACAGCTAAAGCTAATACATTATTACCAACAATAGATGAAATATCATTTAAATTTCCTTCAAAAGCCAAATTTTTATCACTTGATAAAACAAAATCATCAATGTATAAAACATAACCATTGGGAGTATGAAAAGCAAAACCAAGTGAAGAAGGCATTGAACTTGAAACACGAAAAGGAATAACTTTTTGTCCAGAAATATTAATTGGTTTTAGATTGTCCAAAACTATAATTTTTAGAGATTTTATTGAAATGTTTTGAATTTTTTTCTCTGCTATAGTTTCAATTAATGATTTCCCAATAACACTAGTATAAATAGGAATAGGTCCTATATCTTTTAGCAAGTATTCTAAAGAACCTAAATTATCTTGTGTAGGATATCCTATAAACAAACCTTTAATACGATTTTTGTTTTTAATTAATCAACTAAAATCTGGAATTAATTGTTTTACACCCAATAAAGATGTTGTTGGAATTAAAGCACCAAAATTAATAATAAATATATTATCGTTAATTTCTAATACATAACAATTTTTACCACGTTCATCTTGACCGCCTAAAGCAAAAAAATTAATTCTTGATTTTCCATTATTATTAAAATGTTGTGAATTATGATTTTTATTATGAAAACGATGATTAGGGCGACGGTGATTATTAGTGTTATTATTCACTTTTTTATTACCTCTAAAAGCACAACTTTAAATAAACAAGTTGTACATTTAACTTTGTATATATCAAAATATGAAAACTAATGTCTTAAATCTAACTTTTTAATTAGATTACGATAAGCATCTAAATCACGACGTTGCAAATAAGATAACAATCTTTTTCTTTTTGAAACTTTTCGGTATAAGCCACGCTTTGAAATAAAATCTTTTTTGTTATTCAACAAATGATCAGTTAGTAGTTTTATTTCTTCTGTTAATACAGCAATTTGAACAAAAACACTACCAACATCATTGTCATTAGTTTTATAACTATTAATAATTTCGGCTTTTTTATTTTTTTCTAAAGCCATGACTCCTCCTATCGAAATCTTTGGATATAAATCATTAGATAATTAATATGTTTGAATACATATTACTATTATAATAAATAATTTTCAAAAATTAACAACAAAAAAAAGCAAAACTTTGTGCAAGTTTTGCTTTTAAAAAAAATTAATGTATTTTTAAATTTAATTGTTTTAAAAATTAATTAATTGGGTGTACAGCCAAATGAGTTATGAAACCAATTTCTTTAGTTTCACCAAAAGGATTAGTTAATTTATTTTTAACTGCAGTAGCTACATCATCTAAAGATTTAGTAGTATCACTTAATTGAATAGAACTAATATCAAAAATTTCTACATTAGGATATTTTCTAGTGAAACCTAAAATTTCATTTACTAGAGTATCAAAATCCAATTTTGCTCCAGATATTGAACTAACAATAACTGTTTTAACACCCATTAAACCTTCTTGGTTTCAATCATATCATTCAGTAACTTGAGAGTCATTTGAAGGTTTATTTCCATCTGGAACAACCACATTGATTTCACCATTTGGACCTATCATACCAGCATCTGTTTCAATTTCTACACGAGCAATATAAAACCTACCAGTTCCATCATCAAGTTTTGGAACAGTTACATTGTTTAATGTGGTAATTCCTGTGCCACGTAAATTTCAACTAAAGATATATCCACCAGAGAAATTACCTTGGAAAGCACGTTCTCTAATTCTTTGAATATAAACTATATCAATGGCTTTTTGGAAATCTTCAGTTGATAAATTTTTGTGTTTAGATAAATTAATATTTGTAAATGTAACACCAAAACCTTGTTCATGAATCATTGCAGCATTCATTGGAATTTGTAACGGATCCACAGAAATAATTTCAGATTCACTTGAAATACTTAATTCTAATAAGTTAGTTGGGAATTTAATTTCATCAATTGAAGTAAATCTGCCACTAATATCTAATTTCTTAATTTGATCATATTTTGACAAATCGAAAAAATTGTTTTTAATATTATCATCAAATACATCAGTAATAATTAAATAAGAGATATTATTTTCTTTAATTATTCTTTCAAATAATGATTGAGCATTATCTCCATATTTTTTAACAAAGCTATTAAAACTTATATTTAAAGCATTAATAGAAGTATCAACTAAATTATTATCTTTAGATAATGAATTTTTTAATACTTCAGAAGCTTGAAATTTAATCATGTAGACATTTGAAATTGCTTGAGCATATGAACTGTTATCATATAATTTAGCACTCAAATTTACATTAGTCTTTTGTCAACCTGGAAAATTTCTAGATCTTACATCATTAGCTGAACGAGATTGAGTAAAACCATAATAATTACGTTCACCCTCATCATTGTAAGCTAAAATTGGCATATATTTACGATTGTTGTTATAAGATTTACTTACTTTTACATCAACTTCTCGACCATCAACAGTTTTTTGCTTAACAATTTCATTGTATCTATTATCTTCATTTACAACATTTGTTGTTTTTGATTTACCAATTAAAATTGAATCTGTACTTTTAACTGCACTAAACTTTAAATTGTTAGTTCTACCTAACAAAGTAGTTTGTTGACCATTATTTGCAATTCCACCATTAACAAAAGAGCCACCAGATTCACCTATAGATAACGATTTGTTATTAGATGTTGTAATTAATGGAACTGCAATTGCTATAGCAGCTGTTGCAGATAATACTAATCCACCCAATAACAAAGAAAGAAATTTTTTAGAGACTTTTTTATTTTTAGTCATAATATCCTCCTAAATCAATTTCTTTATTTCTAAACATTATAAACTTTTAATTCCTAGTACTTATCTATTTTGCTTAAAAAATTTTATCCATATATATATAAATATATATGGAATTTAAAACAAAAAAATATTAAAAATCTACATTAATTTAAAATATAAATATTAACTGTTAGAAATGTTTTTTATTTTAAATTTGGATAAAAATTTATTTTTAATTACAACAAAATCATATTTTTTATTTAATTTAATAAAAACTTTTTCAATTAAGAATCTAATAAAATATATTAAAACAATAGATATATATGACAACAAATATCCTACAAACATGACTAAGGGATATGTAGAAATGCCTAAAAAAATTCCTACACCAACATATTCGCCGCCATTAATTCAATCATTTTCTAAAATTCCTGTTGTATTAGATGTAATTTGTGGACATACACTAACTATTATCAAAACATATCCAAAATAAGCAAGAGCAAAAATATGCATATATCCTAAGATTTTTATATTTCAATTTCGCATTCAACAAATAATCATTAAACTTAAAGCAAAAGATAAATAATGCATCATGAAATATAGTTGATTTGGATTAATGCCAACAAAAATATAATTTCAATAATTATTAATTAAAACATCATTAGCTTCATGGATAATTTGGCCAAAAATAGTAACCATTGCTCCAAATAAACCAAAAGGTGCCATAATTTTTGCAGTTGTTTTATTTTTAAGCAATAAACTTAGAGAACCAAAAATAGCATAAAATGGACATAAATCTAATAAAAGCAATCTACTTAGCATTAAACTTTCACTACTAATTACATTTGTATAAGTAGGCATCAAATATTGTATTTGTCTTCCAAAAAAAACATATAAAAACACAAATAATCCTAAAAACAATCATAAATAATAATTTTTAGATATTTTTTTCATAAATGGACTAACTAAAATAATAACTAATCCTGTAATAATTGTTAATATTAATAAAATTGTTCCTAATTGCATGCTAATAATTTTGTTTATATATTTGTGATATACCAAGTGATAAAATTTAATATTTCTTATATTAACAAATAAAACATTTTGATTTAAAAACAATTTAATTTCATTTAAAAATATTTTGATTTACATTTAAAGAAAAGAAGTGAACAAGATCATAGATATTAGAAATATTAAAATTAATATTATTTTGAATTCTTAAATACAAACATATTATTAAAATTGAAATATTTAACAATATCATTATAGAAATACTTAATGATTTCAAATTTATTTTTCCTATTAATTTCAAATTAACATATTTAACTTTCAGTAAAATAAATAAAGTAATCATACTGAAATAAATATAAGGAATAAATGTCATTCAAAAATTACCGCTCAAATATAAAAATCTTCAAATTGAAGGATTATTTATAAAAATAGAACTTAATTTAGCTATCAATTCTGAAATAAATCATAAAACATATATGAATAGTCCCATATTTATTCAATTATTGTTATCTTTAAATTTTTTATTACAAAAAAATAATCAGATTGTAGAAAGAATCAATAAAGCAATTCTTAAAGATGACAAATTGTAATATTTACTATTATCTAATGCTATATATAAACCAAACAAAAGAAAAGAAATTAAAAATAGTGCTTTTATTATTAAAGTAAATCAGTAACTTTTTTTATTTAAAATAGAATTTTTTCTTTTTAAATTATAAAAATCGTACATTTTATATATTTTAAAAAAAGACAAAATATTAATTAAAAATAATTCAATTTTATATCAATACTTAAATGATAAATAATAAAACAATAAAAATAGCAATATGCTCAAAATAAAACCTAATCATATAAATTTCAACATAGAAATGTATAAAAAAATTACAAAAAATAAAAATATTAAATTTTGAAAAAAGCATTTGATATCTAAACGATATAAAGAAATGAATAAAATTGCTAATCCTATAGGCAAATAAAATAAATAACCTGTGATAGAAAAAAATGATAGTGATATTAAAGGATAAAACAAATTAGAAATGTTTATTTTTTTCCTAAAAGAAACCAAAATTTCATAAATTAAAAGAATTAGTAATATTTCAAAATGACTATTATTTGAGGCTGAAATTCAATAAAAATTAAATAATATTAAAAATAGCGAAAATATATATGTAAATATTGATATTACAAAGTATCAACCTAATTGTTTTTTGAAAAAAAATAATATTGTTTCATTTAATGATCAAGAAAGTAATATTCAATATATCAATGGTGATAAAAATGTGTAATAAGGGATAACATTGCCATAAATACTTCATGCTGAATATGCATAATAAACTCCTGAATATTGATATGGTCCAAAGACAGAATTTCAACTAAAAATATTTCCTAATTTATCGTCATTTCTATCAAAAGAAAAAATACCATTTTTAAAATTATTGGATAAATTAATATATGCACCAGTGTCCCCAAATTTTTCTGAACTAAATAAAGTTATTAATATGAAAATTATTGTAAAAAATAATAAAGATGATATTTCCTTTATTGTTTGTTTTAAAGCGAAAAAAACATTTATTTTTTTGTAAAAATCATTATATGTAATTTTTACATTTTTTCAAGATTTTCAAAATCTAAAAATATAAAAAATAAAAATAGATATTGTTATCCCGTAAATTCAAATTACAAAAAACATAAAAATTGCCAAATTTGCTGATACAAGAAAGGTTATAGCAAAATTTAAAATTATTAAAAAAACATATATTGGTTTTAATGGTTTTGAAAACAATTTTCCACTAAAATTATCAAAAAATTTAACTAATATTGGTGTTATAAATAATGCGAAAGATAAAAATCAAACCATATTAGCCTTATTGTTTTTTGCCTAAATGTTTAAAATTTAATTAATAGTAAAATTTCAAGTTATTTTTACATTTTATGAATATTAACATAATAAATAAGATTAATGAAATCAATTTGATTGTTATTTTAAATTTTTTGTAAAATGAAAAAAAACATTTTAATACAAATGAAAACAATAACAATGGATTTAAAATTTTCTATAATAATTCCTTATTGCAACACAAACATAAATCAAACCAAATTTTGTTTAGAATCTTTAATATGTCAAGATCTAAATTTATTAAAAGAAATAATCGTTGTTAATGATGGAAGTGATTATGAACACGAAAAACAAATTAAACGTTTGGTTGAAGAATTAAATTCTATTATTCTAACAACACACAAATATGTAGAAAACACTCTTATAAAAATAATTAATCAATCAAATAATTTTGGACCTGCCAATGCAAGAAAAATTGGTTACAATTCTTCAATTGGGGATGTAATTTTATTTGTAGATTCCGATGATTGAATTTGCGATACAAAATGAATTTTTAAATTAAATAAATATTTTAAAGACAAAAGAAATATAGAAATTATTGCATTTGACTATATAGAAGTGAATAATACACAATATATAAATATTAATAAAGTAAATAAACACTCAAACGAAACAATATTAACACCTGATTATTTATTAAAAAATCATACGTCTAAAATCATTTCAACATGAAGATATGCTTTTAGAAGGAACATCTTAAAATTTGAATTTATTTGATATAGTTTAAATTTGCCTCATGAAGATTTTTATTTCATGGGTTGTTTATCTACTATGAACATACCAATATTAGAAACAAATGATGTTTTCTACTGTTATAGAGTAAATAACTTAGAATCTATAACTACTAATCTTAAAAAAAATAATTTAAGACAAATTATAGAAATACTTTCAAAATGATATGTAACTAATCCAGAATTTAATATATACACTTCAAACAGTGCAAAATTATTTTGAGTTTATTTATATATAGAAAAAACAGTATGAAATTTTGGGTTTAGAAAAGTAATTAATTTTGCCAAAAAAAATAATTTAATTGTGCCAACATTTAAAGATATTAATTTATTTTATAAACAATACAAAAATTGTTTAATTAAAAAAATATTTTGGAAAAAAATTTATTTAGGATTTTGCAAAAACATTTTAATTTTTGATTTTGTTTTACCTAAAATGTTAAACTTTTTTTTAAAAAAGAAATACAAATAAATTAAATTGAATCTATTAAATCAATTCAATTATTTTTAAATTTTTCAAAATTTAAATTATTTTTTGAAAAATTTATACAATTGTTAAAAAAATAAAAATATTCATTTTCTGATAAATTTAAAAATTTACCTATTTCTTCAATTCAAATATCTTCATTATCATGCTTGTTTAATAATTTCCCTCTAGAATCATTTATCAAATATCCTGCATTTAAATAACTATTTGAAATTATACAAGGTGTGCCATTAATCAATGCTTCTACCACAACCAAACCTAAACCTTCATATGTTGAAGGCAATAACAAAATTTTAATTTTTCTAAAAATAGATTCAATATTATTACGATCATAAGAACCATGTAAAATTATGTTCTTGTTGTTTTCTAATAAATATCTATCAGGCCCTTCCCCATAAACATCTATCTTCATATTTATTTTTTTCAATTCAGCTTTATCAACAATTTTTTTTAAAAAATTAATGTTTTTTTGTTTGTCATCCAATCTACCAAGATATGCCACTTGTGTTTTTGATGATAAATCTATATTTTGATTTTTTTTGTTGTCGAGAAAAAAACCAGGAAAAATATCAAAAATATTAGTTTTTGTTTGATTAATAAGTTTATATTTAATTAAAAACTCTTTATCAAAAGAAGAATAAACAACTATGTTTGGATATAACAATCTATTTTTAACAAATAAAATTTTTCTCAAAAATGAAATTATTTTCTTTCCTCTTATTATATTTCAATCATAATGTTGCACTCAAATATACTTTACATTTTTTACAAAAGTTATATATGTTGCAAAATTATTATCTATAACCACATCAATGTTGTATTTTTTAATGATTTTTTTTGCCAATTTATTTACTTTTACACTTATTCAAAATAATTTAAAATAAGTTAAAAAATACGAATATTTTTTTTTATTTAATTTTGATTTATTATAAAAATCATGATAAATAAAATAAAAATTTTCATCAAAATCTTCTAAAAAATTTTTTTCTGGCAATTGGCTAATTTCAAAAACTTTATATTTTTTTTCAAGAAAAAAATTTATTAAATGAGTAGAATACGTTTCTATTCCTCCATGATTAAAATGCGGCTTAGAATTTAAAATTAAAATTTTTTTACTCATAAAATTTATAGATTTAGTGCAAATAAACAATATTCATTATATTAAAATTAGTTAATACCAAAATATATAATTTTAACTATGCATAATTATAATTTTTCAATTATTATTCCATATTACAATACAAATATAGAACAAACTAAATTTTGTTTAGAATCTTTGATTTGCCAAGATTTAAGTTTGTTAAAAGAAATTATTGTTGTTAATGATGGTAGTGACGATAAATATAGTGAACAAATATATAATTTAATTAAAAAAATAAATTCTAATACTAATAAAAAAGAAATAATTAAATTAATAAATCAAGAAAATAAAGGTCCTGTTTTAGCTAGAAAAACAGGTTTTTATAATTCTACAGGCGATGTAATTTTATTTGTGGATCCTGATGATTGAATATATGATAGTAATGCAATTTACAAATTAAATGATTATTTTAAAAATAACAAAACTATAGAATTAATTTGTATAGATGGATCTTGTGTTTATACATCAGAAATTAAAAATATCAAAATTAAAAAAAAGACTATTAAAACTTATATTAAAAATTTTGATATGAATTGATATTTTAATGATAATTTAAAACCTTACTCGCCAGTTACGGTTTGGAGATATGCTTATAAGAAAAAAATATTAGATGATATTAATTTTTGACAATCTTTAAGATTGCCATATGATGATTTTTATTTTAATTCATATTTAATAAGCAAAGAAAAAATAGGTTTAGTAACTAATGAGCCTTTTTACATATATAGAAAATATAGTCCCGGTTCAATATCCAATAAATCTTCAAAACTAAATCCTATACAAAAAATTGATTCGTATACAAAATGATTTACATCATTTGATTACAATATTTATACTTCTAAACAATGTTATGAATATTGAACTTCCATTTATATAGAATTAGGAGCTTCAACAATAGGATATAGAAAATTATTAATGTCTTGTGATAACAACAATATTCCTCACCCTTCAATTAAAGAAATGAAAAAATTTATTAAGAAATACAAAATTTACGGTATTTTAAGAAAATTTATAGTTTGAATGTGTTTGTATATACCTTGAATAGATTTTATTTTTCCAAAAATTTACAAACTCTTTAAAAATTAAATTTAGTTTTTAAATATTTTTAAGTAAATTTAATCATTTATTTTCAAAAACTTCAAAACTTAAATTTTCCTTAGCAAATGAAATGCAACTGTTAGATAATTTTTTATATTGAGTTTCATCTAAATTTAAAATTGTGTAAATTTTATCTATTCATTCTTCGGGATTGAAATTGTTAATAATCGCTCCTCTTTCATCATTTATTAAATAACTTGCGTTCAAGTATGTATTAGAAATAATGCAAGGCACGCCATTTGATAAAGCTTCAACAATAACTAATGGAAACCCTTCAAAATTTGAAGGTAATAATAAAATTTTGGTTTCGTCTAAAATTTTTTCAATTTCATCATTTTTAAAATAACCATGATAATTTATGTAATTATTTTTTGTTATTAAATATTCATCTTCACCTGAACCATAAACATCAATATTAATTTTTTTTTCTTTTTTTAAAGATAAATAAACAATTTCGTTTAAAAAATTTATATTTTTTTGTTTATTTTCTAAACGACCTATGTATGTTATTTGAGTTTTGTTATTAAAATTTTTAAAATTTAAATTTTTGTCACGTGGAATTGAAGGTGATATATAAAAAGAATTTGTTTTTTTATTATTTATCATTTTTTTTGATAAAAAATAATCAAAATCCTTTTTGGTAAAAAATACAATATTTGGATATTTTAAAGGGTTATTAATAAATAAAAATTTTCTTAAAATCTTATTTCAAAAAGAAAGTAGATAAACTTGAGAATCAAAATGTTGAATTCAAATATATTTGCTAAATTTATTAAATCAAATTGGTGTTGAAAAATTATTGTTTATAACAATATCTATATTATGTAATCGAATAAATTTTTTTATAAAAAAAGCATTTTTAATTTCACATAAATATAATTTAAAAAAAATAAAAAATCTTTTAAATAAATTTCTAGTTTTTTTATTATTTAAATCTTTTTTTAAATTTAAATTTTCAAAATATTTTGTGTGAACAAATTCATAATTACCATTGCTGCTACAAAATAAATTTTTTTTTTCAGAATATACATTTATTTCGTAAACAAAATAATTATTTTTGGTAAAAATATTTATTAAATTTTTAGTGTATGTTTCGATGCCACCAATGTTGTTACTATTGTTGTGAGTTATTATTAATATTTTTTTCATGATAAACAAGTTTTTATAATCATATTGTAAAAAATAATAAACTATTAAATTTTAAATTTAAAACTTAAAGAGAGAAAAAAATGAAAAATATTTTAATTATTAATAAAAGAAATCACACTAAAATTGGCGGAATTGAAACATATTGTAAAGAACTAATCAATATATTAATTAAAAATAATTTTAAAGTATTTGAATTCTCGGAAAATAATTTTGATTCAAAAATAACAAAAAAAAATTATGTACTTATAAAAAATAAAATTTTTAATAAAATAAATTTTAAAAATAAATTAATTAATAATTTTCTTTACACACTAAAATTAAATAAATATATAAACAAAATCATTAAACAAAATAAAATTGATGTAGTCATCCAAAATAATTTTATTTTTCCTGTTTTAAAATTTAAGAAAAACGTTAAGTATATATGAATTCAACATTCTGATTGACCGTTTTATTTATCAGAAAAAAACAAGTTTAAATTTTGATTAAAAAAAATTTTTAATTTAAAAAATAATTTTTCATATCCTAATATTGTTGTTTTTAATAAAATTGACAAATTTTTTTTAAAAAGTAACAAAATTGTAAAAGAAAAAATAAATGTTGTTCCTATATCCACCTCTTTAAATAATTTATCCAATTTTAGTGATTTAGAAGAGAGAGAGAGAGAGAGTTGTTTTTATTGGTAGATTAGACAATAACCAAAAAAACATTAATTTTTTAAATGAAATAACAAATATAGCAAGATTAAAAAATATAGAAATTAAGATAGATGTATATGGTGATGGACCTGATAGATATTTATTAGAAAACAATAAAAACATATTATTGCACGGAAAAATAAACAATTCAGAAATTTCAAATATTTTAAAATCAGCTAAAATTTTATTATTACCATCTAAATACGAAGGGTTCCCACTAGTTATTGTTGAAGCTTTATCGAATGGTGTACCTTGCATTATTTCTAATACATACTTGAACGCAAGTTATTTAATAAATGATGAAAGAGGAGCGATTATTAACAATTTCAATCCCGAAGAATGAATAGATAAAATTTACACAATTTTAAATTTAGATGAAACTCAATATAAAAAATTATCTAACAATTGCATTTCATTTGCTAAGGAAAATTTAAGTTTTGAAATTTTCGAGAAAAAATGATTAAAATTATTAATAAATTAACTTACAAAACATTAAAAACTATTTAAAAAATGAAACGTAATATTTTTTCAGTAATTATTCCTTATTACAATACAAACATAGATCAG